>USLC01000061.1 GCA_900555375.1 uncultured Eubacteriales bacterium | reverse complement strand
ATAAGCGATATCCGCGAGGTCATTCTGTCTATGGCAAGCCATATTTCGGCGGCGGCGGATTATCCCGATGAGGTTGACCCCCCGCCCGCGGACGAGATTTTAAGCGTGTTTGACGAAATCCGCTTAAAAACGGGCGCTCTGCTTGACGGCTTTGAAACGGGCAGAATTATGCGCGACGGTGTGCGCACAGCCATTGTCGGACGACCCAACGTGGGCAAGTCATCGATTTTAAACGCTCTTTTGCGCTTTGACAGGGCGATTGTAACCGATATCCCCGGAACAACCAGAGATACGATAGAAGAGCTTGTAAGCGTGGGCGGTATCGCTCTGCGGCTTACCGATACCGCGGGGATACGCTCTTCCTCGGACGAGGTTGAAAAAATCGGAATCGAAAAATCCAAAGAGAATATAAAGTCTGCCGACCTGTGCCTTTTTGTCGTTGACGCGTCAGAACCGTTGACCGAGGACGACCGCAGCATCGCCGCCGCCGTTGCAAAAAAGCGGACGGTTCTGCTTTTAAACAAAAGCGACAAACCCGCCGCGCAAAAAGACGGCGATATATGCAAAGAGTTAAATTTATCGCCCGAGGCGGTGATTAAAACCGCCGCCCCCAAATCGGCGAAAGCCTCGGGAATCGACACCCTTGAGGCGACCGTATCGGAGATGTTTGTCCGCGGCAGAATCAACCCGAGCGAGGTATACCTTTCAAACGAGCGCCAGAGGGACGCGCTTCTTAAAGCCGACGGCGCAATCGCGCGGGCGCGGGACGAATTACTTTGCGGAATGCCCTACGACCTTTTGTTCATTGATTTGGAAGACGCGCTGTCGGCATTGGGCGAGATTACGGGCGAGACGGTTCAGCAGGAGATTGTGGACAGCGTATTTTCAAGATTCTGCGTAGGAAAATAAACATAAGAAGGGACTAAAAAATGAAGGACGGCATAACACTTTCTTTCGGCTTCATAGATAAATACGTGCGCTTTACCAAGCCCGACTATCTTCAGGTTTTTCTTTACATAAAGGCAGAATGCGAGCGCGGCGGCGAATTTCCGTCAGCCGAAAGTATCGCAAAAGCTCTTGATATGCCCTCGGTTAAGGCGGAATTTATTCTGGAATATTGGGCAAGCCGCGGCGAGATTGAGTTTGAAGGCGGCAAGTACCGCCTGTGCAAGCCTTCCTCAAAATCCGCGGGGGGCACGGCGGCAAAAGCCGCCCCCGCAAGGCAATCGCATATGCGAAGCACGCGGCCCGCATACTCTCAAAAAGAGATTTCGGCGGCATCAAAAGAGGACAAACAGATATCGGGTATGTTCTATCAGGCGGAAACCATACTTAAAAAGGCATTGACCCCGTCGGAGACAGAGCTGCTTTTTTCGTTTCACGACTGGCTCGGTCTGCCCGTTGAAGTGATTTTAATGCTTCTTTCCTATGCCGCAAAAAAGGGAAAGACAACAAAGCGGTATCTTGAAACGGTCGCCATCGACTGGGCGGATAAGGGAATAGACAGCTTTGAGGCGGCAGAGGCGTATATCTCAGAGCTTGAAGCGGCGGACAGCGCCGAAAGCAAGGTGCGGTCTATCCTGGGCATATACAACCGCGGTCTTTCTTCAACCGAAAAGAAGTACATAAAACTTTGGATAAACGAGCTTAAAATCCCTGCCGAGCTTATCTCGCTTGCCTATGACCGAACGGTAGAGTATACGGGCAAGCTGAGCTGGAGCTATATGGATAAGCTTCTGCAAAGCTGGATGGCAAACGGATATTTAACCGTTGCCGATGTAAAGGCGGCGGACGAGAGGTTTTATAAGTCCGCGGCAGCGGGCGGTTCCAATCCGACCGAAAAACCCGCCAAGAGCAAATTTAACAATTACCGTGACGAAAATTTAGAAAAATACGCGGATTTGGAAGAGCAGCTTTTAGACGCAATGCTTGACAATGACGATTAGGAGGCGGAATTATGGAGTCTGCTTATACGCTCGCGCTTGCCGAGCTTGAAAGAATCAGAAGACAAAACGCTAACGAGCTTGAGCGCAGATATGACGAGGTACGGCGTGCCGCCCCCGACTTTGCCGAGACGGAAGCGCGGCTTGCGGCAAGCGGCGCCGCTCTTGCACGATGTGTGCTGAGCGGCGGTGCGGGGCTTGATATAATAAAGCAGCACATTGCCGATGCAAGAAAGCGGCGTGCCGACATATTAAAGCGGCTTTCTCTGCCCGAAGACTATCTTGACGAGATTTACAGCTGCAAGCTGTGCCGTGACACGGGCTTTGACCAAAACGGCCACAGGTGCGAGTGCCACAAGCGGCTTATCTCGAAGTACATAGGCGTAAACTCTAACCTGACAGAGGTAATGCGCCACCAGACCTTTGACAACTTTGATTTTTCTCTTTTCGAGTGCCAGCCCGATGTTAAGGGGCTTCCCGTTATCAGACAGATAAAGGCGGCATATAACAAAGCGCGCGAGGTTGCCGACACGTTTGACAAAACCCACGCAAATCTTTATATGTACGGAAACGCGGGCACGGGCAAGACGTATCTTTCCTCGTGCATTGCAAACCGCGCTCTTCAGCGGGGCTTTACCGTGTACTATCAGTCGGCGTTTAAAATGCTTGATATGCTTGAGAAGCTGAAGTTCGGCAAATACGAAGAAGACGAGAGGCAAAATGCCGAGTACGAAGTAAAATACATATACAATGTTGACCTTTTGATTATGGACGATGTGGGGACAGAGTTTATAACGGCTTATTCCTCGGCGGCGCTTTTTGATATTATCAACTCTCGGTTGGTTGACGGAAAAAGCACGGTTATGTCGTCAAACCTTTCGCCGCTTAAAATGGCTGAAGTCTACGGCGGGCGCGTTATGTCAAGGGTTACGGGGTCTTTCGACACCCTCGCCTTTTCGGGGCAAGACCTTCGCCTGATGCGCAAAACGCAGCGCTGACAGTAAAAATAACAATAAAAAGCTGTAAAAACCTTTCACGGTTTTTACAGCTCTTTTTTAACCCAAGGTTACCAGAATCGGCTGAAGCTGCCGCTTTTCAAGCGCCGCCGCAACCGTCTCGGGAATCCGTTTAAAATCCGCCACTACCGAATTTTCTTTCTCTGCAAAGTCATCCTGTCCGAAGGGGACAAGATAAACGTTTTTCCTTGCCATCAGCCTGCCTATGTTGACCGCATTTGCGCCCAGACCGTCGTTTGTGGATACCGCTATCACAACGGGTCTGTTATTGCGAAGCTGAGACTTTGCCGCAAGCGTCACCGTGGTATCGGCGATTCCGTTGGCAAGCTTTGCCGTTGTATTGCCGGTGCACGGCGCGATAACAAGCGCGTCAAGCATCTTTTTGGGGCCTATCGGCTCTGCTTCCGCGATAGTGGTTATTGCCTTTTTTCCGCATATTTCCTCCGCCCGTTTAATAAAGTCTGCCGAAAGACCGAATCTGCTGTCCGTTTCCGCGCTGTTATTTGAAAAAACAGGCGTTATTTCGGCTTTATTTGCCATCTCCTCAAGTATGGGAAATATCCGCGAAAAAGTGCAGTAAGACCCCGTAAAGGCAAAGCCGAGCCTTAGTTTTTCTTCCATTATTTACACCCCCAATTCCTCCAATATATTAAATAGTGTATCCTTTATAATCTCTCCCGCTGTCAGCGGCGCAACCCTTCCCGGAAGCGAAAGAGCCCATACAACCCGTCTGTTGAGATTGTCCGCGGTTGCAAAGTCAACGCCTCCGGGGCGCGACGCAAGGTCTATAATAAGTACGTCCGTCTTTGTCTTTGACAAAACTCTGAAATCCAGAATCAAACTCGGCACCGTATTAAAAATTATATCAAACCCGCCCGCGATATCGGCTGTTTCTGCGGTTCGGACAGCGTTTAATCCGTTTGCCCTTATCCACGCAAGGTCGCTGTATCTCCTCGCCGAGGCGGTAACGTCCGCACCCAGCGCCTTAAGGTCAGCCGATAAAATCTTTCCTATCTTTCCGTAGCCTATGACAAGGCAGCGGCTTTTGTTAATCGTATACGGAGTGTTTTTCATCGCAACCTCTATTGCGCCCTCCGCCGTCGGAATGGCATTCATCACGGCAAGCTCTTCGCGGCTTGCGTAATCAATCGCCCGTACCCCCGCCTCTTTGCACATCTCCTCAAAAACGCAGTCGAGCTTTCCGCCGAATATTACCGCGTCTTTCTCTGCGGCGCTCGTCACCTCGCTCAGCAATATGTTCACATCGCACAGCGGGGCGTTAACCGTGCTTTTATCTGTGGAAAACGGCATCGGCAGCACAATAACGTCCGCGCCGCGGACGCACTCTGCCGCCGAAGCGAAAACCGAAAGCTTCTTGTCGGGGGGCTCTTCGCTTTTGCAAAATCCGAAAATTCTTACTTTATAGCCCTCGCTCGCCGTCTGTGCCGCCGCACAAAGCTGTCTTTTGTCTCCGCCTATAAAGGCAAATGTCAGCTGCTTATTCAAATCAATCTCCCCTTATAAACACCTCTGTAATAACAGTTTATGAGACTGCGCGGCTTTTGTGAAATATTTATGCAGCAAAATGTCTTACGGCACTGTATGACACCGATAATTTATGTATACTTAAAATGCAGACGAAAATAATTTATAAAAGGAGTGGTAAAAATGGCTTTTTGGTATGATATCAATAACAAAAAGTACGCCGAAAACGATAAGCGCAGCTGGACGCGCGCTTATTCAGAAAAGCTTGTCGGCGATCTGCGCGATGAGCAAAATTCAAAGTTTGGTAAGCACACATCGGGCGCTGACTACCGTCACCCCGCAGCCGACCTTGACTGCACGAACGGAAAGACCGTTCAGGAGGTTCTTGACTCTCACACAAGCACCTGCCAAAGCCTGACCGAGGCAGTGGGCAAAAAGGTTGACAAGGTCACGGGCAAGGGACTGTCCGCAAACGATTATACCGATTCCGACAAGGCAGAGGTTGCAAAGGTCAAGGACAAGGTTGATAAGGTTACCGGAAAGGGCTTATCCTCAAACGACTATACCTCGGAAGAAAAAGCCGAGGTTGCAAAAATCAAGGACAAAGTCGATAAGGTTACGGGCAAAGGTTTATCGGCAAACGATTACACCGCGGCGGAAAAAGCCGAGGTCGCAAAAATTAAAGATAAAGTTGATAAGGTTACGGGCAAGGGATTGTCCTCAAACGACTTTACGGACGGCTACAAAACAAAGCTTGATAACCTCGACACAAATTTAAGCGCAAAGGCAAACGCCTCGGCGGTGCTGACAAAGACCAACACAACCGCCTTTACGCCGACGGCTGACTATCAGCCCGCAACAAAGAAGTATGTTGACGACAAGGCGTCGTCAAACACCGTTTCGCTTTGCCAATGGCATAACGGAGAGTTTTTGGGCCTCGGAAAGTTCGAGGGCATAAGCTCAGCCACAGCATATTCGGTCACAATTCCCGCAGGCGTGAGCCTTGTCAAGGTCACCTACGGAAGCCACGTCCCCGGCGACGGCAGCGGAACGTGGAACTATAATATGGTTGCGCTTAGAAAAAACGGAACAATGATTGGCTTCGGCGGCGACTATCAGGGGAGTTACGCGTATGGGGTTCTGGGAAACTCGCTCAACGCTCAGATTGTTTCGGTCACAAGCGGCGATGTTTTGGTTCTGCA
>USLC01000060.1 GCA_900555375.1 uncultured Eubacteriales bacterium | reverse complement strand
TTGCTGTTATCGTCTTTGAATTCTTCAATCCCGGTTTCTTAATTTCTGTCATTTCATCACCTGTCTTTTATATAAATATGCAAAAAGGGAGCGCATCCTCTACAGACAGCTGGCTCCCATTAATACTATATTAAATTATGACCAAAAGATAAAATTTAATACATAAATTTAAAAAATATCCTTGATTTACATAGATAATACCATATTGTTATTTATTTGTCAAGCATTTTTTAAACATTTAAAATATAAGAAATAAACATTGACAAACGGATTTTATGATTCAACGCCAAGCTGGCTGTTGTAAAGCTTTGAGTAAAAACCTCCCTTGCGCATAAGCTCTGTGTGAGAGCCTTGCTCGATTATATGCCCGTCGCGCATTACCAAAATGACATCTGCGTTGCAAATGGTAGAGAGACGGTGGGCAACTATAAAGCTTGTTCTTCCGCACATCATTTCTTCAAATGCTTTTTGTATGCGTATCTCGGTTCGGGTGTCGATAGAGCTGGTTGCCTCGTCAAGTATCAGCATAGGCGGAAGGGCAAGCATAACCCTTGCTATGCATAAAAGCTGCTTTTGTCCCTGAGAAATATTCTCGCCGTTTTCGGATATTACGGTATCATACCCATCGGGCAGACGCTTGATGAAGCTGTGCGCGTGGGCTGCCTTGGCGGCGGCAATGACCTCTTCATCGGAGGCATCGGGGTTTGCGTAGGCAATATTATTGCGGATTGTGTCTGACTTCAGCCAAGTGTCCTGAAGAACCATTCCGAAGCTTCCGCGCAGGCTGTCGCGCGTTATATCTCTTATATCCGTACCGCTGACCGATATGCTTCCTTTGTTTACGTCATAGAATCTCATTAAAAGATTTATAAAAGTTGTTTTTCCGCAGCCCGTGGGACCGACTATCGCTATTCGCTGACCGGGATTAACCTTGAGATTAAAGTCTTCTATAAGCGGAACATCGGGGGTATAAGAAAAGCTGACATTTTTAATGTCTACACTTCCGTCCGCGTCTTTCAAAACGCGCGCATTTTCCTTGTCGGGCAGCTGAGGGGTCTCATCTATTAAATCAAACAGATGTTTTGCCGATGCCAAAGCGTTCTGAAGCTCGGTTATAACACCCGAGATTTCGTTAAACGGCTTGGTATACTGATTTGCATATGTCAAAAAGCAGGTAAGCTCTCCGACGGTTAAAGCAAGCCCCGCGCCGAAGCTTCCGAGGACGGCAAATGCCCCCGCCACGCCTACCGTTGCGTAGACCAGATTGTTTACAAATCTTGTTGACGGATTTGTAAGAGATGAGAAGAATACGGCGCGGAGACCGACGCTGCAAAGCTCTGAATTTATATTGTCAAACCTTCGCTGTGCCTCTTCTTCGTACCCAAAGGCGCGCACGGGTTTTTGGTTTCCTATGACCTCTTCCGCAAGCGAGGTTATGCGGCTTCTTGTCTCCGCCTGCTTTTTAAACAGCTCGTATGTGCGCCCCGAAACAAACTTTGCAACAAAGAATGAGAGCGGCGTCATAATAACAACGGCGGCGGTGATTATGGGGTTTATCTTAAACATAAATATAAGCGTGCCGAGGATTGTGGCTATACCTGTAAAGAACTGCGAAAAGCCCAGAATAAGACCGTCGGAAAGCTGATCGGCATCGGTTGTTATACGGCTTATTATGTCGCCGTAGCCGACAGAGTCGATAAACTTAAGCGGCAGAATCTGCATTTTTTTAAATGCCTTGTATCTTACATCGTTAACCGCGCCGTAGGCGATTCTGTTATTTAAAACGCCCATCAGCCATTGTGATACAGCGGTTAAAAGCGTTACGATGCCAAGCTTCATAAGCAGGGGCATAAGCGCGGCAAAATCGACCTTTCCGCTGCCGACAATCAGGTCTATTCCCCTGCCCGTTATGATAGGCGCATAAAGTGTAAGAGCAACGCTTATTGCCGCAAATACAAGCGACAGAATAAAAGAAAATTTATACGCGCCGATAAGCTGCCATACTTTGCCGACGGTGCTTTTGTCAAGTGTTTTTTGTTTTTTGCTCATTTATTTTTCTCCTTTCCGCAGCGCATTATTTATTAAGTTCTTCCGGAATCTGGGTTGCACAGATTTCGCGGTAAATTTCACAGCTTTCAAGCAGCTGCGTATGCGTTCCCGCTCCGACGGCGGCACCGTCGTCAAGAACAAGAATTAAGTCCGCATCGCGGATTGCCGAAATCCTTTGCGATACGGTTACGCGTGTCATATTCGGGTCAGATTCGCCAAGGGCGCGGCGAAGGTTAGCCTCTGTCATAAGGTCAAGGGCAGAAGAGCTGTCGTCAAGTATAAGAATTTCAGGATTCGCGACCAGGGCTCTTGCAATTGTAAGTCTTTGCCGCTGACCGCCCGAAAAGTTTTTGCCCTCGTGCGATACGGCGGTATCAAGACCGTCCTTTTCAAAAATAAAGTCGTATGCCTGCGCCGTTTTTAATGCTTTGATTATTTCATCATCGGTTGCGGTTTCGCTGCGCCAGCGCATATTTTCGCGGATTGTTCCCGTCAGAAGTGATGCCTTTTGCGGCACGTATCCGATTTTTTTGCGCAGCTGTGCGAGAGTATAGCTTTGTATATCACAGCCGTCAATTTTAATATTCCCTTGCGTCACATCATAAAATCTTGGGATAAGGTTCACCAAAGTGCTTTTGCCCGAGCCCGTGCCGCCGATTATGCCGAGGCTTTGACCGCGGTACAGTTTAAAGCTTATGTTTGAAAGAGCGGATTCTTTTGAAGAGCCGTACGCAAAGCTTACATTTTCAAATTCAATAACGGGGCAGCCCTCATTATTGTTGCCGTCCGCGCCGCTGCCGTCTTTCATATCGGGCTGAAGTTCTAAAACGGCTGAAATACGTGCGCCCGATGCCATTGCCTTTGTAAGGGTCACTATAAGCTGTGCCAAAACAAGCAAAGCGACCAGAATCTGAGTGAGGTAGTTGACCATCGCCACAACCTCGCCCTGCTGCATTCCGCCTATATTTACGCGGATTCCGCCGACCCATAGAACCGCTATAACCGCGAGGTTTACCACTATATAAGTAAGGGGGTTCATCAAAGCCGATATTCCGCCGACCTTTTCATTTATGCCGAAAAGCTCTGAATTTGCATCGGAAAAGTCTTTAATCTCGGCTTCCTGCCGAGAGAAAGCTCTGATTACGCGGACGCCTGTCAGATTCTCGCGCGTGATTTGCGAAACCTTGTCAAGGCTTGTTTGAGCCTTTTTGTAAAACGGAACGGAAATATGCATTAAAATAAATATCAAAAGACCCATAACCGGCACGGCGATAAGAAAGACCGCCGCGGTTTTGGAATCAAGCATAATTGCCGCGACCATTGCGCCTACGACTATAAAAGGAGAGCGCAAAAAAAGGCGAAGAAACATATTTACGCCCGATTCCGCGCGGTTAATATCGCCCGTGATTCTTGTGATGAGAGATGACGCCCCAAAGCTGTCAAGCTGTGCCATAGAGAGAGAGTTAATTTTTTTAAACATATCTCTGCGGACGGCGGTGCCGAAGCCGTATGCCGCCTTTGCGGCAAAATACTGCGCTGTAAGGGCGCTGCAAAGACCTAAAATTCCCATAAGTACAAGCAGACCGCACATTTTTAAAATATAGGCCTTGTCAGAGCCGTAGATTCCCACATCTATGATATTTGCCATAATGACCGGAACGGTCAGCTCAAAGCACGCCTCCAAAAATTTGAAGAGAGGGCCGAGTATACATTCCTTTATATAGCCCCTGAGATATTTAACAAGTTTAAACATATATGTTCTCCTTAACCCGAGATTAGTTATCCGAACCCGCCTTAATCGGCGTAATTTCGAAAGATTTTGACTTGCCGTCATTGCCAATCTATTCTATTTTACCACAAATTTTAATAAATAACAATAATATTACAGCGAATATATTCACATATTTTGCACGGGGCTTTTAAACTTTGCTGTAAAATTTTTGTTGATGGCACGAAATGGCACTTTATATTTGTGTAGAATATGCTTGTAAACAGCGAAGAAAGAATCAAAGATTCGGAAACGCAAAAATATTTTAAGAAGGGATGTGGCTAAATATGCCAAACTTTACAACACCGATTCCTCCCAAACTGACGGGAAACACATCGGAGGATATCGGAAAAATCAAAAATTGGGGAACGGCTTTGGTGGACGAGCTTACGTATCTGTTTAATAACTTAGACAGCGGAAACGTAATCGAGGCTGCCTCGGTCAAGGCGGAAAACATCGATGCAACAAATGCAAAAATATCAAATGCTCAAATAGGTGCGCTGACGGCGGACAAGCTTAAAGCGGGAAGCATAGACACGGGACTTGTAAATGTTGAGGACAAAAACGGAAAGCTCAGCATCAGCGGCTCAAGCATTGTGATAAGCGACGGCAGAAACAACAGATTTGTTGCCGAGTATGATAAGCAGAAAGGCTCTTTTGTGTTTATGCTTTGCAATGAAAAGGGAGAGCCGACAGTCGGAATAAGCAGCGGCGGCGACGCGGTTTTCAGCGGAACCCTTGAGGGAAGCACAATATATGCTTCGACCATAATCGGTACGGACTATACCTCGTATTCAAACAATAACGGCGGGGTGTTTGCGGACATTGACCAAACGGGAATCAAAATAATGCAGGACAAAAACGGAAGGCTTCAAAAACTCGGAATGACGGTGGCAAACGACGGCACGGCTTATCTTGTCCTCGGTGCGGGAGACGGAAGCGGCAAAAAGGTTTTTAACGGAGTTACATACACGAACGGCTCGTTTAAAATTGAAAAGAACGAAAGTTATGCAAGTATGGGCATAGTCGGCGGTCAGGCATTTGTTACTCTGTGGGATAGCGGAGAGCTTTGGCTCAGCGGAAGCAAGGTGTATATTAACGGCACGGATATAAATCAAAAGATATCCGCCCTCGAAAATGAGATTTCGGGGTTAAAGAGCAGTTTGGGTTAAAAATATAAAAAAGAATAAAGGAGAAAAATATTATGTTAAATGAATCTTATAACGGAAAAATAAAACAGGAGTTTTTTTCAAAAATAGTTGAGTCTTTTAATATGTACAAAGAACATAAAAAGACTCTGGACAGAAGAATAATCGAGAACAACCGCTGGTTTAAAGCGCGATACAATAACAATAAAATAGAAATTGATGAGCCGGTAACGCCGTACCTGTTTAATATTATAGCAAACAAGCACGCCGATGCAATGGACAATTATCCCGAACCGAACGTGCTTGAACGTGAAGAGAGTGACCGCGAGACGGCAGAGATGTTTACAAAAATACTTCCGCTTCAGCTGGACTTATGCGGATTTAAGCGAACCTACAGCCGTGCGTGGTGGTATAAGCTTAAAAACGGAGCGGCGTGTTACGGGATATTTTATAACCCGAATCTTTGCGGCAATATGGGCGAAATCGATATCAAAAAGATTGATTTGCTGAATATCTTCTGGGAGCCGGGAGTAACGGATATTCAGGACAGCAAGTTTTTGTTTGTGACGGCGCTTTGCGATAACGATGCGTTAAAGGCAAAGTATCCGCAGTATGCCGACCGTTTCAGCGGTTCGGCTATGCTGGACTCAAAAACATATGATGATATGGAAAGCGGAACAAATACAGATATATTAAAGGACAAAAGCCTTGTTATTGACTGCTATTACAAAAAGCAGAGGGGTGATTCTCACACGGTAGAGCTTATAAAGTTTTTTGACGACCTGATTCTTGACGC
>USLC01000059.1 GCA_900555375.1 uncultured Eubacteriales bacterium | reverse complement strand
GCAAAGGTGCGGCTGTAGATATCGACAATGCACGCTTTACCGTTTTGTCCGACGGGTATTCGGCGGCGGACGATGATGATAACGACCGCTCTCTGATTTTAAGACTTGACTGTGGCAAAAACTCTTTTCTGTTCACGGGTGACGCAACCGTAAATGAAGAAAACGAAATTTTGAATGACAAAAACCTTGATGTTGATTTTTTAAAGGTCGGTCATCACGGCTCAAAAACGTCGTCGGGTTCCGACTTTATAGACAAGACAAGTCCAAAGCTTGCCATTATAAGCGTGGGCAGCGCCAATCCGTACAAACACCCGTCGCCCCAAACACTTAAAATCTTAAAACAATACAATGTCCCCATACTGCGTACCGACCAAAGCGGAACGATTACAATAACTATGACAGAAGACGATATAAGAAATATAGCCGTAAGCCGCTGACGCCGTACAGAGGCATAATATTTCAATATAAGGAGACCTATTATGACATATGAAGAGCTGACTGCCAAAATTAAAGGCGGAGATTTAAGCGGAATATTCTTTTTTTACGGAGAGGAAAGATACCTGCTTGACAAATGCGTGGCTGCAATCAAAAAAAAGATACTGACACCGGGAACAGAAGCGTTTAATCTGTTTCGCTTTGAGGGCAAAAAAGTCGACATATCCGAAGTTTCCGCAACGGTAGATCAATTTCCGCAAATGTCGCCAATGAAGATGATTATTGTTAAAAACAGCGGGATTTTAAACAATGCCGTACTTAAAGAATTTAAAATAATAAAGGCTATGTCCGTCCCCAAGGACACCTGTCTGATATTCATCGAAGATTCATTTGACAAGAAAAAGCTGAAAAACCTTGCTTTTATAGATGCCTCAGGCGGGGTTACCGCGTTTAACTTTCTGCCGTTTAACAAGCTTGAAATTATGCTTGAAAAGCACTTTAAATCACAGGAAAAAGAAATATTAAACAAAGATATACGATACATTCTTCAGCTGTGCGGACAGTCGCTTGAAAAGCTTACGCGCGAGTGCGAGAAGCTTAGTTTATATACGGGAGAAAGACGAAAAATCAACCGCGCCGATATCGACGCGGTCATTGAAAAAACGGTGGAGTTTACCACTTACAATATGGTGGATAATATTATCTCGGGTCAAGTGGGAAAGGCGTTTGAACAGCTTAAATATCTGCGCGACACAGACGAAAAGCCGTTTTATATTTTAAATCTTATTATGTCGCGTCTGTCAGAACTTCTGCTTTGCAAGCTTCTTAAAGAAGACGGTCTGTCATCTGCGGAAATCGGAAGCTATTTTGACTTTCCGCGGCCCGCGTTTGTCATTAACAAAACCATTGACGAAAGCCGAAGCTTATTTAAAAGCTATGATATACCGCGGTCTGCACTATGACCTTGAATGTAAGCAGGGAAGGCTCTCGCCCTGGCCCGCTCTTGAGCTTTACCTTGCCGAGCTTACCGACCGAAAAAACAGATAGCTACGAAGCGGCAACCTTTAAAAGCACATCTCTGCCGCATTTTATATCCGCGTTGTCAAGCGCGCAGACAACTGTCTGCTCAGCAAGCCGCGGATAATTGTTTTCTTCGCTTAAATGCCCCAAAATTATCTGCTCGGTTCCCATTTTAACCAAAAATTCGGATGCCATTGCCGCCTCATCATTTGACAAGTGTCCAAGGGCGCCTCTAATACGACGCTTCAGCGCGGGCGGATACTTTCCTATTTCAAGCATATTTACATCGTGATTTGCCTCCAGAAGGACAGTGCTGCTTCCCTTAATCGCATCAAACAAATCCTTTTTCAGCTCTCCTATATCGGTTGCAACCGACACCTTATCGGTCTTATGCATAAAGCTGTATCCCACAGGGTCTGTCGCATCGTGAGGAATCGAAAACGCCTTTACTCCGATACTTCCGATTTCAAATTCAGACTGTGTGTCAAACACGCGTACAAGCTTTTCATCTGTTTTGCCAATCTGGTCTTTCATCGCATTCCACGTACCCTCGTTTGCCCAAACGGGAAGCTTATATCTGCGCATCATTACCCCTACCCCCGCTATATGGTCGATATGCTCATGCGTCACAACTATAGCCGAAAGCTCTGACGGGTCAACACCAACGGCGGCAAGAGCGTTCTCTGCACATTTTCCGCTTACGCCGCAGTCTACCAATATTTTTGTGTTATCCGCAGAAACTAAAGCCGCGTTACCGCGGCTTCCGCTTTTGAGTGGAATAAGCTTCATAAAAAATCACCCATTCTGCTCTGCTGCATATTATACTGCACTTGTGTGCAGTTCTTTATCAATATTTCTGCGCGCTATCTGCGCACCGATGCTTCTTAGCTTTGCCTCAAAGTCTTCATATCCTCTATCAATATACTTAAGGTTATATATCTCTGTCACTCCGTGAGCCATAAGTCCGGCTATAACCAATGCCGCTCCCGCACGCAAATCGGTTGCGTGCACGGGCGAGCCCGCAAGATGGTCGCAGCCCTCAACCGCCGCAACTCTGCCGTCAACCGAGATATGTGCGCCCATACGATTAAGCTCGTCTACGTATTTAAAACGGTTATCCCATACATTTTCGGTTACAAGGCTTGTTCCCTCGGCTATTGTTAAAAGCGTCAGCATCTGCGGCTGCAAATCGGTAGGGAAGCCCGGATACGGCTGGGTTTTTATATTCGTTCTCTTTAAACGTCTGCCATCGGTAAATACGCGGATGGCCTCGTCATACTCTTCGATTCCCACGCCCATTTCTTCAAGCTTTGCGCTTAAAGATTCCATATGTGTGGGAATTATGTTGGTTATGGTAACATCGCCGTGCGTTGCGGCAGCGGCAATCATAAACGTTCCTGCCTCAATCTGATCCGGAATAACGCTGAACTCACCGCCGTGAAGCTCGGGTACACCTTTAATCTTTATTACATCGGTTCCCGCGCCTTTAATATTTGCACCCATACAGTTTAAAAAGTTTGCAACATCAACTATATGCGGTTCTTTTGCCGCACTTTCTATAACCGTTATACCTTCTGCAAGCGTTGCCGCAAGCATAATATTAATTGTTGCACCAACAGAAACCACGTCAAGATAAACATTATCGCCTATAAGTCTGTCTGCCTTTAAGTCAACCATACCGTGGTCAACCTCTACTTCTGTTCCCAAAATTTTAAAGCCCTTTATGTGCTGGTCTATCGGACGCACGCCAAAGTCACATCCGCCCGGCATACCTACCCTTGCGCGGTGAAAACGGCCGAGCAAAGCGCCCATAAGATATGATGACGCACGTATACGGCGAACCGTCTCATAGTCCGCTTCATATTTATCAAGATTTGTACAGTCGATTTCAACCGTACTTTTATCAACAAATTCCGCCTTTCCGCCAAGACCCTTGATTATGCCGAGAAGCACATCTATATCGCTAACGTGCGGAACGTTATCGATTCTGCACTTTCCCTTTACCATAATCGATGCCGCCAGAATCGCAACCGCAGAATTTTTTGCGCCGCTTATCTCAACTTCTCCGCTGAGGCGCGCTCCTCCCAAAATAACGAGTTTTTCCATATTAGATACTCCCACCAATCGGATTTTATCTAAGGAATAAGGGTATAACGGATAAAGTCCGCTCTTCCCCTACGCCTAACCTGATATTAGTTATCCGAGCCCGCCTTAATTGAGCTTAGATAGCTGACATTAGATTAATCAAATATAAACTATATATTGTGTCAAACATTAATATTATATCAATATTTTGTTACAAATGCAATACATTTTTAAAAATTTGTATATTATTTTATGCTATGCGCATTCAAATGCCGCGATGGATTAATTTTATTTGCCGATGCATAAAAAATTAAAGAGACCGCGTCGGTTTTTAACATATTTTGATTTTTATATTATAACATAAACATATTACAGGCACGTTACGTTATTATTATATTTCCAAAACATTTTGTCTCATTTTGCATAATATATATCGAGAGCGGATTTTTTCGGACAATAGGAAGTGAAGATATGGCAGTAAAAATATTTATAGACGCCGGACACGGCGGAACAGATCCCGGCGCTGTCGGCAACGGCGTTATTGAACAATATGTTAACTTAAGCGTTGCAAATCAGCTTGCCGCGCTTCTTGAGGCAGGTGGATATGAAGTTAAACAATACAGAACAACCACCACCGAAAATGTTCTGCCCGGCAAAAGCGCCGACCTTACAAATCGCGCAAGAATGGCAAATGAATGGGGAGCCGATTATTTTATAAGCATTCACACAAACAGCTCGCCCAATCCTGCCGCAAACGGATTTGAAGCATACATTTACAGACTCGGCAACAGCGCTCAGCCTCTTGCGGAATCGATTGTCAAATCCTTTGTAAGCCGTCTCGGCTCAAAGGACAACGGTGTCCGCGCCGCAAATTTTGCGGTTCTCAGGCAGACGCGTATGCCGGCTGTACTTTTAGAACTTGGCTATCTCAGCAATCCGACAGAGGCGCTTAATCTTAACAGTCCGGCGTGGCAGACCGCCGCCGCCGAGGAGGCTTTCCGCCGGGCGGGTTCCGCCGCCGAGGCGATATACGCAGGCATATATAACTATGTAAAACCGTATTAAACCAAAAAGGCTGCCGCACTTATGTGCAGCAGCCTTTTTTTAAACTATTTGCGCTCCGCTTTGGATATCGTCATTAGTTGACGTTACCACAAGCTTTCCGTCGTGCTCTGCCGACAGAATCATTCCGTTTGATTCATATCCCATCATCTTTCTGGGCGGGAAGTTTGCTATAAACAATACATTCTTTCCGATTAAATCCTCGGGCTTATAATACTTCGCTATGCCCGACAAAATCTGTCTGCGCTCTGAACCGACCTCAAGCTCAAACCTTAAAAGCTTTGAGGATTTGGGAACCTTCTCGCATACAACGACCTTGCCCACCCTTATATCAAGCTTATCAAAGTCATCAATTGTCACATTTTCTTTAAACGGCTCTATCTCAACCTTTTTCTCCTCAAGCTCGCCAATCTCTGCCGCAAGCTCTTCAAGCTTCTTTTCGGCATCGATGCGCGCAAAAATCGGCTTTGCCTCGCCTACCTTAACGCCCGCTCTTGTGCCGCCGAAGCGCGAAAGACTCTCCCATTCAAGCTCGTCCGCTCCGGTCTGTGCCGCAATTGCCGTCTGAGTATCGGGCATAAACGAACCAATCAAAGACGTTATAAATCTTATTGCCTCAACAAGATTGTACATAACCGTTTTAAGTTTCTCTCTTCCCTCATCGGTCTTTGCAAGAACCCACGGCATTGTCTCATCGATATACTTATTTGCACGGTTTACGATATTCCATATACAATCCATTGCGTCCGCAACGCGAAGATTTTCCATACACGCGGCGGTCTTTTCAGCCGAGCTTAAGCACACTTGTGCAAGATTCTCGTCAAATTCCGTCATATCGCCCGTTTCGGGAATCACCCCGTCAAAGTACTTATTAATCATAGAGACGGTTCGGTTCACAAGATTGCCCAAAGTATTTGCAAGCTCTGAATTGTATCTTGAAATAAGCGTCTCGTATGTTATCGTTCCGTCAGCGGCAAAAGGCATCTCGTGAAGCAGATAGTATCTGACAGCGTCAACGCCAAAGCTTTTTACCAAGTCATCGGCATAAATCACATTGCCTATCGACTTGCTCATCTTATTCTCTCCGTTTAACAGCCACGGATGACCGAAAACTTTTTTGGGCAGAGGCTCACCCAGCGCCATCAGGAAAATAGGCCAGTAGATAGTGTGGAATCTTAATATATCCTTGCCGATAATATGAAC
>USLC01000058.1 GCA_900555375.1 uncultured Eubacteriales bacterium | reverse complement strand
CAGCAGAGTCAGCAGAGTCAGCAGAGTCAGCAGAGTCAGCAGAGTCAGCAGAGTCAGCAGGGTCAATATTCAAATCAGTATGGCGGACAAGGTCAGTGTAACGGCGGCTATGTCGGCGGATATTCACAAAATAATGTGTATACAGACCCGTACAATCATAACGGAGAATTTGATAAGGCGGATATATCCAAAAACAAGGTTTTTGCGATGCTTCCGTATCTTATGGGCTGGATAGGGGTTATCGTTGCCCTTATAGCCAGCCGCGAGTCCAAATATGTCGGATTTCACGTTCGGCAGGCGTTAAAGCTTAGTGTTACAAAAACACTTCTCGGCATAATTGCGCTTGTTTTGTGCTGGACGATAATCGCTCCTATTGTTGCGGGCGTGATGATAGTGATACTTTGGGTTGTTCAGATTATATCGTTCTTCTCGGTATGCTCGGGCAACGCGGTTGAGGCTCCTATTGTACGCGGCCTCGGATTTTTGAAGTAAAAATCTTGCGGATGATTTAAAAATGTATGTCGGATTTCGCAAACCCTTATTTATTTGGGTTTGCGAAATTTTTGAATTACAGGAGTATAATTTTATCCCGTTTAGGAGTGGTCAAATGGCAGAAAAAACAAAGACTAAGGCAGCGCAGGGGTTCATTCAGGGTGCGCTTGTGCTGGGAATAGCCAACTTTATAGTTAAAATTATCGGTGCGTGCTTTAAAATTCCGCTGATAAATCTGATTGGAGACGCGGGAAGCGGATATTTTAACGTTGCGTATCAGATTTATACGTTTATGTTTATTGTTGCAACCGCGGGTTTCCCGGTCGCGATATCAAAAATGGTGTCTGAGAGTATAGCGAAAAATAACGAGTATGACGCAAATCGCGTGTTTAAGGTTGCTGTGAGATTTCTCGCGGCGGTCGGAATTATAGGAACGCTTATACTTCTTGTATTTTCGGACAGTTTGGCAAATCTGATGAAGATGCCCGACGCGTCTTTGGGTATAGCCCTTATTGCGCCGGCGGTGTTTTTTGTAGCGCTGACATCGGCGTATCGCGGTTATTTTCAAGGCAGACAAAATATGTATCCGACCGCGGCAAGCGAGGTAATCGAATCAGGCGGCAAGATGTTTATAGGTCTTGCTTTTGCCTGGATTTTTATGAAGATGATGGTTGACGGCTCAATGGGAAAGCCCGTAGACTTTGCCGCGTCAAAGGTTTTAACGCAGCATATTCAAACGGTTTTGGCATCGGGCGGAGCCATCTTCGGCGTAACCGCCGGTACGTTTTTATCGTGCTTTTTGATGACGTGCATATATGTGATTCACCGCAGAAGACATAAGTTTGAAAGAGCGGCGGATTTGCGTCAGAGAAGTGACAAAGCCATACTTAAAAGCTTGGTTATGATTGCCATACCGATTACGATAGGCGCGTCCGTTTCAAGCCTTACAACGCTTATCGATATGGCTACCATCACACGCCGCCTGGTGGTTAACCCCGATGTGTTTGAAAAGTATGCGGCTATGTTCGGCGAGGGAACATCGTTCTTTTCAAAGGCGGCAGAGGAAGGCTGGCAGGGGGCGCAGCTGCTTTCGCAGAAAGCGGCAACGCTTTACGGAATGTATACGGGTAAGGCGCTTACGATGTTCAATCTGCCGCTGACTTTGGTGGTTGCCCTCGGAACAAGTGTTGTTCCGGCAATATCGGTTGCCGTTGCCAAGTCTGACAGAGCAAATGCAAAAAAGATTACAGAAAGTACCCTCCGCATAGCAATGCTTTTTGCGGCACCGTGCGCATTTGGTATGGGCGTGCTGTCAAAGGAAATATTGTATCTGCTCTTCGGAGATTACAATGCGCATTCCGTCTTGTCCGTCTTGTCCGCGGCTATAATTCCTGTTGCCGTTGTACAGGTTTCAAACTCAATACTTCAGTCTTACGGAAGGGTGTATAGGCCCGTAATTCATATGATAATAGGCGGAATAGTAAAGGTTTGCGTAAACTTCTTCTGTATTCCGTATCTGGGCATAGACGGAGCGCCTGTCGGAACGGGAGTTTGCTATCTTATTATAGCTGTGCTGAACGTTTTGTCTATAATCCGTGCGGCTGGGATTGACTTTAAGTGGGGAAGCTTTGTCGTAAAGCCGATTCTTGCGGCGGCAATAATGGGTGCGGCGGCGTATTTGCTGTCGTCATTCGTACCTGTAGGCAGGGTTGGCTGCATAGCGGAAATCGCGATTTGCGGAGTAATTTACCTTGCGGCTGTTGTTGCGGTAAAAGCCGTAAGAAAAGAGGATATTGAGATGTTGCCCAAGGGCGACAGACTTGCGGCGCTTCTGGCGCGTTACGGATTGCTTAAATAACATAATCTGGAGGTACAAAAAGATGGAGCTGAAAAAAGGAAAATATACATTTGATGAGCTTGTGGATATAATAGCGGCTTTGCGTGCGCCGGGCGGATGCCCCTGGGACAGGGAACAGACGCATAAAAGTATCCGTAAAAGTGTGATAGAAGAAGCATATGAGATGGTTGAGGCAATAGACGGCGGCAAGCCCGAAAAAATTGCGGACGAGAGCGGTGACGTTTTGCTTCAGGTGGTTCTGCACGCGCAGATAGCAAAGGACAGCGGCGAATATGATATAAATGATGTGACCGACGCGATAAGCCGTAAAATGATTCACAGACATCCGCACGTTTTCGGAGAGGTAAATGTCAAAACCTCCGATGAGGTTCGCGACAGGTGGGACGCAATTAAGCGTGCCGACAGAAAGCAGTCAAGCATCTCTGATGAGCTTCGCGGGGTGTCGGCGTATATTCCGTCGCTTATGCGTGCGCAGAAGATATGCAAAAAGGCAAAAAAAGCGGGGTATGAGCATAAGCCTCAGTCAACCGAATTTAAAACCGAGGAAGAGCTTGGCAGACTTTTGTTTGACATTGCCGCCGCAGCGGGCGATATGGGGATAGACCCCGAAGTCGCACTTTCGGGATATATAAACAAGTTCATCAGTGATTTTGAAAAGTTTGAAAACGGAAAATGATATAAAAACAGGAAAAAAACTTCGGCAAAGCACGGCTTTGACCGAAGTTTTCGTTATTACTGCCAAGTTGATAAAGTTTACCGCTCTTAATCATATAATATTGTTTATTTCGCCAAAAATCAAAAAAATACTTGCAGAATGGTTTAAAATGAGGTAAAATTATATGTGGACTATTAATTTTATCGGCATAATATAGCAAGACCTAAATTATTTCTTATCAGAAAGGTATTGATGTAATAGTGAAGAACGGAATATTAAAGTCGGCTGAATATAATAAGCGCAAGGATTTTATAAAGAACGAGATTTCGGGCAAAATCCGCAGATACTTCGGCAAGACTGTTGATAAGGCAACAAAACGCGAAATTTATACCGCTGTTGCTTTTACAATTCGTGATGAAATAATGGAAAAGTGGGTTAATTACCGTCAGAAGGCGGACAGCAAGCCCCAGAAAGAGCTTTACTATCTCTCATTTGAGTTCCTTATGGGACGCGCGATGGGTAATAACCTTATGAATATAACAGAGACGGATTTGTACAGAGACGCTTTGGCTGAAATGAATATATCTCTTGAAGATATAGAAGAGCAGGAGAGCGATGCGGGTCTCGGAAACGGCGGCCTCGGCAGATTGGCGGCGTGCTTCCTGGACTCTTTGACAAATCTTGAACTTCCGGCTTTCGGCTGTGGTATCCGCTACGAGTACGGGCTCTTCCGCCAGAAGATTGTTGACGGCTATCAGATAGAGATGCCCGATCCGTGGCTTCAGGGCGGAAACGTATGGGATATAGCAAGACCCGAGGATTCAAAAGAAATTAAGTTCGGCGGCAGAATAGAAGAATATATGGAAGACGGAAGACTTAAGTTCCGTCTGGTTGACTATAACACTGTTATAGCAGAGCCGTACGATATGCCGATTACCGGATTTAACACCGAGACGGTAAACACACTCAGATTGTGGAAGGCTGTTTCGCCCGAGGTAATCGATATGAGCGAGTTTAACCGTGGCGATTATGCAAAGGCAAATGAAAATAAGGATTTAGCAGAGGTTATTTCAAAGATTCTTTACCCCGAGGATAATCACTATGAGGGTAAGCTTTTAAGACTTAAGCAGCAGTACTTCTTTGTATCGGCTACGATTCAATGGATTATTGCAAAGCATAAGCAGAAGAACCTTACAATGCAGCAGATTCCGGATTACATTCAGATTCATATAAACGACACGCACCCAACAATAGCTATTCCCGAGCTTATGAGGATTCTTATGGACGAAGAGGGACTTGGCTGGGACGAAGCGTGGAGCATAGTCGGAAAGACTTTTGCGTATACAAACCACACTATCCTTTGTGAGGCACTTGAAAAGTGGCCTATGGATATGGTTGATTCGCTTCTGCCGAGACTGGGACAGATTATTCACGAGATTGACCGCCGTCAGCGTCAGGTTTTGTGGGATCGCTTCCCCGGAGATACCGGAAAGGTTGAGTATATGGCGGTTATCTCGCACGGGCAGGTAAGTATGGCAAACCTTTGCCTTACCGCGTGCCACAGCATAAACGGCGTTGCCGCTTTGCATACCGAGATTCTTAAAAAAGAAACATTTAAGGATTATTACGGAATGTATCCTTATAAGTTTAAGAATATGACAAACGGTGTAACCTTCAGAAGATGGCTGTACAAGGCAAATCCCGAGCTTTCAAAGCTTATATGCGACTCTATCGGCGACGGTTGGGTAAAGGATTACAAACAGCTTGAAAATCTGACACCGTTTGCGGACGATGCCGCTTTCCGCGGTAAGTTTGCGGATATCAAGCGCGACAACAAAGAGAAGCTTGCAAAGTATATACTTGATAATAACGGAATCGTTGTCAATCCCGATTCTATGTTTGACGTTCAGATTAAACGTTTGCACGAGTATAAGCGCCAGCTTCTTAAGGCGATGCACATAATCTATCGTTATCAGAAGATTGCAGAGGGACATTCCGATGCTAATCTTACGCCCACAACGTATATCTTCGGGGCAAAGGCGGCGCCGGGATATCATATGGCAAAGCTGATTATTAAGTTTATAAATGATGTTGCAAAAACTGTAAATAACGACCCGAGGACAAAGGATATTATGAAGGTCGTATTTATAGAAAACTACAGCGTATCAAGCGCCGAGAAGATTGTTGCGGCGGCGGACCTCAGCGAGCAGATTTCCACCGCTTCAAAGGAAGCATCGGGCACGGGTAATATGAAGCTTATGCTGAACGGCGCTCTTACAATCGGAACTATGGATGGTGCAAATGTTGAAATCAGAGAGCAGGTAGGAGACGATAATATCTTTATCTTCGGTCTTTCCTCGCAGGAGGTTTTAAACATTTATGCAAGCGGAAAGTCGCCGAGTTCCGAAATATATGCTAAAAACCCCGTTGTTAAAAAGGTTGTGGACACCTTGATTGACGGAACGTTCGATCAGGAAAACCTTTTCTATGACATATACAAGTCGCTTGTTATAGGCGACCACGGATTTGCGGACAATTATCTCTTGCTTGCCGATTTTGAGTCGTACCTTGCGGCAAATGCGCGTGTGGCTGAAAAGTATAAAAACAAAGAAGCGTGGATGCGCTCGGCTGTTATGAATACCGCTAAGGCGGGCTTCTTCTCAAGCGACAGAACGATTGAGGATTATAACCGCGAAATATGGCACTTAAGATAAATTTAAAATAATTAAAATTCATTTTAACAAAGGGAAAGGAAGTTATGAGAATGAAAAAGTTTAAAAAGATTTTAGCATTTGCTCTTGCAGCAGT
>USLC01000057.1 GCA_900555375.1 uncultured Eubacteriales bacterium | reverse complement strand
GCACGAACTTGATGGCAGAGGGCACCTTGAACCATGCCATGCCGGTGGCCATGCCGGCGGCCATGTCGGTGGAGCCAACGCCGGTGGAGAAGGCACCCAGCGCACCGTAGGTGCAGGTGTGGCTGTCGGCACCGATGATGCAGTCACCGGCGGTCACAATGCCCTTTTCGGGCAGCAGGGCATGTTCAACACCCATCTGGCCGACATCATAAAAGTTGAGGATATCATATTTGTTGGCAAACTCACGGCACTGCTTGCAGTGCTCGGCCGACTTTATGTCCTTGTTAGGTGTAAAATGGTCAAGCACGATTGAAATCTTGTCTTTATCAAATATCTTGTCAAATCCGTTTGCCTTAAACTCATTTATGGCAACGGGAGTGGTAACGTCGTTGCCAAGTACCATATCCAGTTTTGCACGGATAAGCTGCCCCGCTTTAACCGAGTCAAGCCCTGCGTGCGCCGCCAAAATCTTTTGCGTCATTGTCATTCCCATATATTCTGCTCCTCTCTTATGCGTTAAGCACCGCGCCTGTTGAAGCCGATGTAACAAGTCGCGAATATTTTCTTAAAACGCCGTCTTTTATATTCGGCTCTTTGGGTACAAAATTCTCTCTGCGCTTTGAAAGCTCTTCATCGGATACTTTAAGTTCAAGCTTACCGTTTGGAATATCAATTGATATTATATCGCCGTTTTCAACAAGTCCGATTGTGCCGCCCTCTGCCGCCTCAGGTGATACGTGGCCGATAGCCGCGCCGCGGGTTGCACCGCTGAAACGTCCGTCCGTGATAAGCGCAACATCCTTGTCAAGACCCATTCCGCATATAGCCGATGTCGGCGAAAGCATCTCTCTCATTCCCGGTCCGCCTTTCGGGCCCTCATATCTGATGACCACAACATCACCTTTTTCTATTTTGCCCGCGTATATTGCCGAAATCGCCTCTTCCTCGCTGTCATACACCTTTGCGGGGCCTTCGTGCACAAGCATTTCTTCCGCTACCGCACTTCTTTTTACCACCGACACGTCGGGAGCAAGGTTACCCTTAAGCACGGCTATTCCGCCCGTTTGTGAATACGGATTGTCGATAGGTCTGATAACTTCATAATCTGTTACGGGATGATTTTTTATATTCTCGCCCTGAGTTTTGCCCGTAACCGTTATTGTGTCAAGCTTAAGCAAATTCTTTTTTGCAAGCTCGTTCATAAGGGCGGTTACTCCGCCCGCCTCATACAAATCCTGAACGTGATGTCCGCCCGCAGGGGCAAGGTGACAAAGGTTTGGCGTATTGGCGCTTATCTCATTTGCGTAATCAAGCGTAAACTCTGCCCCTGCCTCGTGCGCTATTGCAGGGAGGTGAAGCATTGAGTTTGTTGAACAGCCGAGAGCCATATCAACGCGCAAAGCGTTATATATTGCGTCGGGAGTCAGGATATCCCTTGGTCTTATATTATTTTTAAGAAGCTCCATTATTCTCATACCCGCGGTCTTTGCAAGGCGTATTCTCTCTGAATATACTGCCGGAACCGTTCCGTTGCCCGGAAGAGCCATACCCAAAACCTCGCTTAAGCAGTTCATCGAGTTAGCCGTAAACATACCCGAGCACGAGCCGCAGGTCGGACAAGCCGCATTTTCAAGCTCGTGCAGCTCTGTCTCGTCAATCTTTCCCGCCTTTAATGCGCCCACCGCTTCCATTCCTGTATTAAAATCGCGATAGCAGCCCTTAAATTTAACAGAGAGCATAGGTCCACCGCTTATAACAATCGACGGAATGTTAAGCCTTGCCGCCGCCATAAGCATACCCGGCACAACCTTATCGCAGTTTGGGATAAGAACAAGCGCGTCAAACTGATGAGCCTTTGCCATAATCTCAACTGAATCTGCAATAATCTCACGCGAGACAAGAGAGTACTTCATACCCTCGTGACCCATTGCAATACCGTCGCATACTGCTATTGCCGGAACCTCTACCGGGGTACCGCCCGCGATTCTTATTCCGTCCTTTACCGCCTTTGCTATATTATCAAGGTGCATATGTCCCGGAACAATCTCGTTCTGTGAATTAACAACCCCGATTATCGGACGGCTTATCTCCTCATCTGTCATACCAAGTGCCTTTAAAAGCGACCTGTGAGGCGTTCTGTCTATACTTGACTTTATATTATCACTGTTCATTTTTTAAATCCGCCTTTCATTTATCTGTAAATTGAAACAAAGGGCAGGGCTTTGCCCTGCCCTTATTTTAAAAGGTTCATTATTTCTCGTCGTTCCAGGAATACATCTTACGAAGTTCCTTGCCGACCTTTTCAAGCTGATGTTCTGCCTTGATTCTTCTCATAGCGTTAAAGTGCGGACGGTTTACAGCATTCTCTGCAATCCAGTTTCTTGCAAACGTACCGTCCTGAATCTCGCTCAGAACCTTCTTCATTTCCTTCTTTGTATCCTCTGTTATGATTCTCTTGCCTACTTCATAATCGCCGTACTCTGCAGTATCGGAGATTGAGTGACGCATTTCGGTGAAACCGCCGTGATAGATAAGGTCAACGATAAGCTTCATCTCGTGGATACACTCAAAATAAGCGTTTTGAGGGTCATAGCCCGCTTCAACCAAAGTTTCAAATCCTGCCTGCATCAATGCGCAAACGCCGCCGCAAAGAACTGCCTGCTCGCCGAAGAGGTCTGTCTCTGTCTCCATTTTAAATGTTGTCTCAAGTACGCCCGCACGGCTTCCGCCTATGCCTGCCGCGTATGCAAGAGCAATATCCATAGCATTGCCCGAAGCATCCTGATATACAGCCGCAAGACAGGGAACACCCTTGCCTGCAACATACTCGCTGCGGACTGTGTGACCCGGACCCTTAGGAGCAATCATAATAACGTCTACATCCTTAGGAGGAACAATCTGCTGGAAGTGAATATTAAAACCGTGTGCAAAAGCAAGCACCTTGCCTGCCGAAAGATTCGGTTCGATGCTTTCTTTGTAAAGCTGAGCCTGTTTCTCATCATTTATAAGAATCATAATAATGTCTGCCTGTGCAGCCGCCTCTGCAGCTGTGTACACTTTAAGTCCTGCCGCTTCCGCAACAGCCCACGACTTACTTCCGTTATACAAGCCGACAATTACGTTTACGCCGCTCTCCTTCAGGTTAAGCGCGTGAGCGTGTCCCTGACTTCCGTAGCCGATTACAGCAACTGTTTTGTTGCTGAGCAATCCCAAATTACAATCATCTGCATAAAAAATCTTAGCCATTTTTTATTCCTCCGTTTAATTTTTATATATTAATAATTAATTTTTATCCTCTTAAAAGCCCGGTAAGACCCGTTCTTACCAGTTCCTTAATCTCATACTGCTCCATCAATGTGATGAATGCGTTAATTTTGTTCGGTGCGCCCGTAAGCTCTGCCGTCATAACATCCGGCGAAATATCCACTATATTGGCGCGGAATACATTGCAAATCTGCATAACCCCCGCCTTATCCGACGCATTTACCTTAACCAGAACGTGCTCGCGCAGAACGGCGTTGTCGGAATCGAGAATGGTTATGTCCAAAACATCAATAAGCTTTGAAACCTGATTTACTATCTGTACAAGCGTATCGCTGTCTGTATTTGTTACAACCGTCATTCTCGAAATATCGGGGTTTTCAGTCACGCCGACAGAGAGACTTTCTATATTATAAGTTCTGCGTGAAAACAGACCCGAAACACGGTTAAGCACTCCGGCGTGGTTCTCAACCAAAATCGATAAAACGTGTGTATTGTTATCCATATCTGCTCTCCCCCTTACTTATTGCTTATTTCAAGAATAGGCTCTTCAATCGAATGTCCTGCCGGAACCATCGGAAGAACAAAGTCATCCGGGTCAATTACGCAGTTTATAACCGTCGGAGCATCACGGTGTGCAACCGCTTCGCGCATTGCCTCTTCAAGCTCTTCTTTATTTGTTGCGGTATATGCATATGCTCCGAAGCCTCTTGCAACCATCTCATAATCGGTTTTTTTGTCAAGCGTCGTATTTGAAAAACGCTTTTCATAGAACAAATTCTGCCATTGCCGAACCATTCCCAAAACATTATTGTTGATTATAACGTCTATAACGGGAAGGTCGTACTTTGCCGCGGTTGAAAGCTCTTGCAGATTCATATGGAAACAGCCGTCGCCCGTAATATTAACTATAACATAATCGGGGTTTGCCATCTGTGCACCGATTGCCGCGCCCAGTCCGAAGCCCATAGTTCCGAGACCACCCGAGGTAATAAACTTTCGCGGACGCTCTACCATAAGATACTGAGCCGCCCACATCTGATGCTGTCCTACGTCGGTGGTAGCTATCGAATCTCTGCCGATTGCCGCATTTATTGTTTCCATAACAACCTGCGGCGTAAACTCGCCCGTGTACGGGTGGTGAATCGGATATTCCTTCTCCCAGGCGTAAATTCGGTTAAGCCACTCGGTATGCTTAAGCTGATTTACTTCCTTGGTCAGTCTTTCAAGCACAGCCTTTGCATCGCCGACAATATTTGCGTCAGTCTTTATATTCTTGTCAATTTCGGCACGGTCTGCGTCTATATGTATAACTTTTGCGTTCGGTGCAAAAGTTTTTACATCGCAGGTAACTCTGTCAGAGAATCTTGCGCCGATTGCTATAAGCAAGTCACACTCGCCCACAGCCAATGAGGTTGTTTTTGTTCCGTGCATTCCTATCATTCCGGTAAAGTTTGGATCGGATGCGGGGAATGCACCGAGACCCATAACCGACAGTGTAACGGGGCTGTCTATCTTTGCGCGGAAGGCTTTAAGCTCTTCTGACGCATCGGCGGATATAACTCCGCCGCCGGCATATATAAGCGGGCGCTTTGAGTTATTTATAAGCTCTGCCGCCGCCTTAAAGTCATCATCCGATGCTTCAACCTTGCGCTCTGTCGTTATGTTTTGGGTTTCATATGCATACTCACACATTTGGGCTGTTGCATCTTTTGTTATATCGATAAGAACGGGACCCGGTCTGCCCGAACGTGCAATGCTGAACGCCCTGCGGACGGTCGGCGCGATTTCTTCAGCACTCTTTACCAAAAAGTTATGCTTGGTTATCGGAGTGGTCACGCCTACTATATCTATCTCCTGGAAAGAATCTTTGCCGAGAAGGTTGTTTGTTACATTACAGGTAATCGCAACAATCGGAACAGAGTCCATCATTGCGGTAGCGATTCCCGTGACAAGATTTGTAGCCCCCGGTCCCGAAGTCGCAAAGACGACACCGACCTTACCGCTTGTCCTCGCGTATCCGTCTGCGGCGTGCGCCGCACCCTGCTCGTGAGCTGTGAGGATATGCGTAATTTTATCAGAGTATCTGTATAGCGAGTCATAGATGTTTAGGATAGAGCCGCCCGGATAACCAAAGACGGTATCCACACCCTGTTCAAGCATACATTCAATTACAATATCAGCACCGGTCAATTTCAATGTGCTACACTCCTTCCTGAAAAGTGAACAATATATAAAAAGAACAAGCTATTTAAACCGTTTTGCCGATTTCCGATTAAAAATCCACGGTTTAAACTTGTTCATTTTATTATACTGCAATGGACGGCTTGTGTCAAGTATACGCCCGAATAAAATTATACAAATTTTATCTTTAAAACAAATAAAAATATGTTATTCGCACGTTTTCAAAAAAGGCGCATACAGCTTTTGCCGTATGCGCCTGATTTTACTCAGCCCGGAGGCCATCCGAGATTTCTGCCCGCAAGCAAATGAAAATGCAGGTGTCCGACCGTCTGACCGCCGTCTTTGCCGCAGTTGTTTACTATTCTCCAACCGTTTTCGGCAAAGCCTTTTTCTTTTGCGATTTTAGCTGTTTCTATTA
>USLC01000056.1 GCA_900555375.1 uncultured Eubacteriales bacterium | reverse complement strand
ATATGTGTAAAACCTTAAAATCGACACGAAATTAAAAGTTATCCACAGGTAACGTTTTTATGCTTGTTGCGCG
The DNA here is from genome assembly GCA_900555375.1 of uncultured Eubacteriales bacterium. GTDB lineage: Bacteria > Bacillota > Clostridia > Monoglobales > Monoglobaceae > UMGS1820. Next base: position 5,843 of record USLC01000056.1, on the reverse strand, counting down.
TTGTGCAGTATATCAAATTTGATTTACAATAATATTTTTTAATTTTTAAATTTTTTGTTGCCGCTGTTTTTTTGCAACATAAAAGGGTGATATTTCTATCACCCTAGGCATATTGATAAACTCTGATAAACGAAAAATTTCATTCTTAATTAAACGCCGTTCCCTGATTCTTTGCCCCCCTTGCCTAAAGGGGGGTGTTTGTCGCTTAGCGACTGACGGGGGGATACAGCGGCGTTAAATATAAGCAATAAAATCCCTCCACCGCTAACGCGGTCCCCCTCCCTTTAGGCAAGGGAGGCGTTGCCACAGGCAACCATCGCCCCTTTAGGCAAGGGAGGCGCGGCGGCGGATTTATGGGCATCTATCACCCTAATGCTATTTATTATAATTTACCGCGTCGGAGGGCATCCGCCAGTCTCCGCGCGGAGACAGCGTAACCGTTCCTACCTTGATTCCGTCCGGCAGACACGAACGCTTAAACTGGCTTGAAAAGAATCTGCGCATAAATATGTCAAGCCATTTTTTTATCGTTTCTTTGCTGTATACGTCTTTAAACGCCGCACACGCCATACGGAAAATTTTTTCTTTTGAAAAGCCCCATCTGACCATATTATACAGATAAAAATCGTGAAGCTCGTAAGGGCCTACTATTTCTTCGGTCTGCTGAGCGATTTCGCCGTTCTCGTCGGGCGGCAGAAGCTCGGGGCTTACAGGAGTGTCAAGCACATCGTAAAGCGTCTTTTTAAGCTCTGTATTTGAAGAATCAGCCACGTACTTTACCAAGTACCTGACAAGCGTTTTTGGTATCGAGCAATTAACCCCGTACATAGACATATGGTCACCGTTATACGTTGCAAATCCAAGCGCAAGCTCTGACAAATCTCCCGTGCCGATAACTATGCCGCCGGTCTTGTTGGCTATATCCATAAGAACCTGCGTTCTCTCCCTTGCCTGAGCGTTCTCGTAGGTTACGTCGTGACAGTTGATATCCGCCCCGATATCCGAAAGATGAAGCGTTACCGCCTCTTTAATATTAACCTCGCGCAGCGTTGCTCCGAGTGATTTTATCATATTTACCGCGTTATTGTACGTTCTGCTTGTTGTGCCGAAGCACGGCATTGTCACCGCGATGATTCCGCTTGCAGAAAGCCCCAGAGATTCAAACGCCTTTGCCGTTACAAGCAGAGCAAGGGTAGAGTCAAGTCCGCCCGAGACCCCTATCGTGACTGTTTTTGCCCCGATATGCTTAAGCCTTTTTTTAAGGCCGTGATACTGTATTGCAAAAATTTCTTCACAGCGCTCGGTCAGCTTTGCCGCGTCTGACGGAACAAACGGCTGTCTTTCAAAGCTTCGGTCAAGTCTTGTCTCTTCGACCGCGGTTTTAAAATAAATATGCTTATAGCCGCTGTCCTCTCCGTTTCTGAAAGAGCTTACCCTTCGCCGCTCCTGCAGAATCTTCTCTGTATCTATATCGGCATATATTATCCCCTCTGAAAAGAGCGGCGCTTCAGCCAGCTTTGTGCCCAGCTCAAAAATCAGATTATTGCCCGAAAATGTCATATCGGTAGTTGATTCGCCCTCGCCCGCGTCGGCGTAAATATACGCGCACGCCGCTTTTGAAGAGTGAACCTCTATCATCTTTCTGCGCCAGTCGCTTTTGCCTATAACCTCATCGCTTGCAGACTGATTTACTATAATAACCGCTCCGTTTTTGGTATGCTCGCAGCTCGGCGGCGCGGCTGTCCACAAATCCTCGCATATTTCGGCGGAGACGGCAAATCCCTCCATATTTTCGGCAGAAAATATCATTTTTGCGCCCATAGGTATCAGCCTTCCGCCGAACATAACCTCTGTGTTTGCGCCCGCAACATTAAAATGCCGCACCTCGTAAAACTCGCTGTAGTTCGGAATGTTGCTTTTGGGAACAAACCCCAGGACTTCGCCGTCCTTAACAAAAGCCGCACAGTTATACAGCTTGCCGTTCTTTGATATGGGCAGCCCAACAACCGAAAGTATATCAAGCTCTGCCGTCTCTTCGGCAAGCCGTATCAGCTCTTCCTCCGCAAGCCCTGTAAGCGAAGACTGCAAAAACAAGTCCCCGCAGGTATACGCGGTAAGCCCAAGCTCGGGCAGAACTATAAGCTTTGCCCCGTTTTCCGCTGCTTTTTTTATACATTCGATTGACTTATCGGTATTGAATTTAACATCGGCAACCCTAAGCTCGGGCGATGCCGCGGCGGCTTTTATAAATCCGTTCTTCATTCTCTTTACCTCTCTGAATTGAATTATTTGTTTTTTTCGTAATTACTTTCATAATTATTTTCGTAATCATTATAATATTTTTTCAGCCAGTGTACCGCCGCATACGCAAGCGGCGTTCCGCTAAGTGCCTCTATCCCCAGCTTTGCGACATATTGAATCGCTATCATAGTAAATATGTCCCACGCCGGCACGGTTCCTCCAAAGGCGAATATTACAAAAAAGACAGTATCAAAGATGTATCCGACCATAGAGCTTCCTATCGTTCTCATCCACATATGCTTGCCGCGCGTCCATTTTTTTATTTTTTCCATAAAGTATGCATTGCTCAGCTCGCCGAATAAAAACGCAAAAAGAGAAGATATTACTATCCTCGGCACATATCCGAAAACGGTTGCATATGCGTTGTTTGTCTCTTCCATATACTCGGGTGCGGGAAGAATCAGCCCCACAGCCGTGCAAAGCACAAACAAAACATTGCAGGCAAAGGTAAGATATATTACTTTTCGCGCTGTTTTAAATCCCCAAATCTCGGTCAATACATCGCCCAGCATATAAGCAAGGGGAAATGTAATTGTTCCCGCGTCAAAAAGGGATATTCCCTTTACCGAAATCACCTTTACCGCCATTACGTTTGATACAAGATACAGCGTCACCATAAACGCTGTCACCACCGTTAACGGATTCATTCTGTCCCTGCGGTTTTTTACAGGGTTCTCCGCTACCTGTTGATTCATAAAAATCATTCCTTTTCTTTTTATTTAAATTTTAATTTTTTTCACCTTTTATATATTCGCCGTCACAGTCGTATCCGATAAGTCTGACATCTTTCATCTTTCCCCTCAAATCTTCGCCGGACGCCATTCTCACTTCCGTATAGTTTTTTGTCATTCCGCTCCAAAGTCCGTTTTTCTCCTGCTCAAACAAGACCTCGGCGGTTTCGCCCATAAAGCCTTCACAAAAGCTTTTCTTCATCTTTGAAGCGGCGTCAAGCATTATATGCGTCCGTCTTGACTTCTCGCCCTCTTCCACCCTGTCGGGCAAAAGCGCCGCCGCCGTTCCCTCGCGTACAGAGTAGGGAAATATGTGCATTTGCGCAAAGCCGATTTCCTCACAGAACTTCCGCGACTCTTCAAAATCCTCTTTTGTCTCTCCGGGAAAGCCCACAATCAAATCGGTGGTTATTGCCGCGTCTTTAAACGCGCCGCGGAGGTTTTTTACCGCTTGTTTAAAATCCTCTGTTGTGTAATGTCTGCGCATAGCGCGAAGCGTTTTGTCGCATCCGCTTTGAAGCGAAAGATGAAACTGCGGACACAGACCGCCGATTCTGCTTGCTCTTTCGGTGAACTCTTCGGTTATCATCACGGGTTCAAGCGAGCCGAGGCGGATTCTCATTCCGCCCGCCGCGCGGCTTACCGCCTCTATTACATCGATAAGAGTAAGCCCGTTATCCAAATCCTTGCCGTATGAGCCTATGTGTATGCCCGTAAGAACCGTCTCGGCAAATCCCGCGTTTGCTATCGCCGCGGCTTCCTCTTCTATATTTTCTATCCTGCGCGAGCGCACGGGGCCCCTTGCGTAAGGAATTTTACAATACGAGCAGAAGTTGTTGCACCCGTCCTCTATCTTTATCTCGGCGCGGATTCTGTGCTGAGTTTTAACTATCCCCAGCTCTTCAAATTCGGTATCGTGTAAAATATCCCCAACGCTGCACGCTTTTATTCCTTTAAGCGCCTCTTCGCAAAGGTTTACTATTTCTTTTCTTCCTTTTGTTCCGATAAGAACATCTATATTTTCTTCCCTTTTCAGCCTGTCCGCCTCGGTCTGGGCAAGGCAGCCCGTCACGGCAAGAATCCCCGACGGATTCTCTCTCCGCGCCCTTCTTATCATCTTTAGGCTTTTTGACGCTCCCGTCCCCGTAACGGTACAGGTATTTATAACGCAAATGTCAGCTTTTCCTGTGTTTAAGACAGTATATCCTCTCTCTTCAAACAGCTGTTTCATCGCTTCGCTTTCGTATATATTTGTCTTGCATCCGAGGGTTATAAACTTAACTGTTATAATTCTCACCGCCTGTTTTCTGTTTTATGGAAGTATTGTATAAATTACCTTAAGTAAAATTATATAATAATTATATATTTTTTGATTGACTAATGCAAGAAAATATTATATAATTTAATTGACAGATTGTCAAATTTTTTTAGGAGGTTAGTTGGAATGAAAGAGTTTACAGTTTTATTAAGTTCTATTAATGACGTAAAAAACTTTGTTAATGTGGTTACAAAGTACGACTATGAAATCGACCTCACATCCGGTCGCTATGTAGTTGACGCAAAATCGATTATGGGCATCTTCAGTCTTGATTTAACCAAACCGATTAAGGTAGAAGCTCACGGCGAAGATTGCACCGAACTTTTGACGGATCTTGCTCCGTTCATTCAGAAACAGTAATTACCGACGTCCCTGCGTATTTTGTATGCGGGGATTTGTCGCGTTTAAAATAGTCGGAGACTTGTATAATCGGAGACCGTTATGAAAAATGAATTTATGGCAGCCGCCTTAAAAGAGGCCGAGAAAGCCGCCGTCCGCGGTGAAGTTCCGGTCGGGGCGGTGGTTGTTAAAGACGGCGTAATTATTGCGGCGGCTCACAACACCTGCGAGGAAGAGTTAAATTCTCTGTGCCACGCAGAAATTATTGCTGTAACCCGCGCTATGAGGCTTCTTAAAAGTCAGCGCCTTGACGGCTGTGATTTATATGTCACCTTAGAGCCCTGTGCGATGTGCTGCGGCGCAATATCCCACTCGCGTATATCCCGCTTATACTTTGGGGCATACGACAGGGAAAGGGGATGCGTTGTTTCAAATCTGCACTGCTTCAGCGCGCCTTCTCCGCTTTTTAAACCGGAATATTACTGCGGAATAATGGAGGATGAATGTTCGTCTTTGCTTTCGGACTTTTTTAAGAAAGTAAGGTCTGATAAATTTTCTACTTTTAGCAAATAATAAAAATACTTATATATTTTTGGAGGTACTATTAATGTCAAAAAAGTATGTATACCTTTTCAGCGAAGGTAACGCAACGATGAGAGAACTTCTCGGCGGTAAAGGTGCAAACCTTGCCGAGATGACCGGTATGGGTCTCCCCGTTCCTCAGGGATTTACCGTTTCAACCGAGGCTTGTACTCAGTACTATGAAGACGGCAGAAAAATCAACGATGAGATTCAGGCTGAGATTATGGAGTACATCGAAAAGATGGAAAAAATCTGCGGAAGGAAGTTCGGCGATAAAGAAAATCCCCTTCTCGTTTCCGTACGTTCGGGCGCAAGAGCATCTATGCCCGGTATGATGGACACCATCTTAAACCTCGGTCTTAACGAAGAGGTTGTTGAAGCTATAGCAACAAAGTCAAACAATCCCCGCTGGGCTTGGGACTGCTACAGAAGATTCATTCAGATGTATTCTGACGTAGTTATGGAAGTTGGTAAGAAATATTTTGAAGAACTTATCGACAAGATGAAGGCTGAAAGAGGCGTTACTCAGGACGTTGAACTTACAGCTGATGACCTTAAGGAACTTGCTTCAC
>USLC01000055.1 GCA_900555375.1 uncultured Eubacteriales bacterium | reverse complement strand
TTTCTTTAAGGATCATGGTGTAGAAGGATTGTACAAGCGTCAGCGCCGAGAGCCACAGCCTTAACAACATCTGCCGCACTTCTTATACTTCCGCCGACAACAAGCGACACGTTATTTCTTATCCCCTCATCTCTCAGTCTTTGGTCAACCGATGCAAGAGCAAGCTCTATCGGGATTCCCACATTATCGCGGATTCTGGTAGGAGCCGCCCCCGTACCTCCGCGGAAGCCGTCTATAGCGATTATATCCGCTCCGCTTCTTGCTATACCGCTTGCTATCGCCGCGATGTTATGTACAGCCGCAACCTTTACTATAACAGGCTTTTTATACTCCGTTGCCTCTTTAAGCGAGTATACAAGCTGCCGCAAATCTTCTATTGAATATATATCGTGATGCGGCGCAGGTGAAATTGCATCAGAGCCTTCGGGTATCATTCTTGTTCTTGATACGTCACCGACAATTTTTGCCCCGGGAAGGTGTCCGCCTATACCGGGCTTTGCTCCCTGTCCCATTTTAATTTCTACCGCAGCGCCTGCCTCAAGATAATCTTTATACACTCCAAAACGTCCCGAAGCAACCTGAACTATTGTGTTTTCGCCGTAGCAATAAAAATCCTCGTGCAGTCCGCCCTCACCGGTATTATAATAGATTCCCAGCTCTCTTGACGCTCTTGCAAGCGACTCATGAGCGTTATAGCTGATAGAGCCGTAGCTCATCGCCGAAAACATTACCGGCATCGAAAGTTCAAGCTGCGGCGGAAGAGTACAGTCAAGGCTTCCGTCACTATTGCGTTTCGGCTCAACATTTTTCTTACCCAAAAATACCCTTGTCTCCATCGGCTCTCTCAGCGGGTCAATAGGAGGATTGGTTACCTGCGACGCATTTATCAGGATTTTATCCCAGTAAACAGGCAGCGGATTTGGGTTACCCATAGACGAAAGCAGCACGCCGCCGCTGTTTGCCTGCTTATAAATCTCTTTTATCGTACTGTTTGACCAGTTTGCATTTTCGCGGTAAGAGCATCTGCTTTTTTCAATCGAAAGCGCGTGCGTGGGACATAGCGAAACGCACCTGTGACAGCATACGCACTTTGATTCATCACTCAGCATAACGTTTCCGTCCGCGTCATATGTATGAACCTCATTTGAACATTGTCTTTCACAAACTCTGCATTTAATACATCTGTCTTGATTTCGCACAACCTCAAATTCGGGATAGATATATTCAACACCCATTAATAAGCACCCTCCTTAACCTTTACTATAACAGGTTCTCCGCCAGACGGAGCGTAGATATTTTCGGCATTTGGCTCCATAACTCTTATTGCCGCTTCCTCACTTGCAATAAACACCTTATCGTCTTTCTCTCCCACAACCATAGAGCGAAGCTTAAGTCTGTCATTTAAAGCCATCAAGCCACCGTCAAACCCAAGTATAATTGAAAACGGTCCGGTTATCAAAAGCCCCGAATAAATCGTTCTTAAATATGTCAGCGTCTCTTTTGTCTTTTCATCGGCACTTTCTATTGTACTCCAAAACGGAGCAGCCATAACCGAAGCGGCCTCATTGAGCGTAAGCTTCTTTTTTCTTAAAAGATAGTCGGCTATGTATGTTATAACCTCAGTGTCTGTCTGCAAATTACATTTATAACCGTACATTTCTATAAATCTTCGGTTTGCGTCATAAGACGAAATTTCGCCGTTATGAACTATTGAATAGTCAAGAAGCGCAAAAGGATGAGCGCCGCCCCACCAGCCGGGGGTGTTTGTAGGATATCTGCCGTGAGCCGTCCAGCTGTATGCCTCATACTCATCAAGCTTATAGTAAACTCCAACATCCTCAGGGAAGCCGACAGCCTTAAACGCACCCATATTCTTTCCGCTTGAAAAAACATAGCTGCCCTTATATTCTGTATTGATTTTCATTACGGCACGTGCAACAAACTCTTTCTCGTCAAGCTGAGAATGTTTAAGCGCATACGGGTCGGGCGTTAAAAAGTATCTCCATATAAGAGGCGCGTCCGTAATCTGTTCTATCTTGCGTACGGGGATACTCTCTGCCTTTACGATTTCAAATTTGTCTTTGATAAACTTTTCGCAGGTCTCACGACAAGCGAAGTCGTCGTAAAAAATGTGGAAGGCGTAATAATCAGCGTAATCAGGGTATATTCCGTAAGCAGCGAAACCGCCGCCCAAACCGTTTGAACGGTCGTGCATGGGAATCATACTCTCGATGATTTTTTCGCCTGTCATTTTCTTCCCGTCTTTAGAAATAACTGCCGAAATAGCGCAGCCCGACGGGATTCTGATTTGCCCTTCAAGTTTCATATTCATCAATCCTTTATAAATTAAAAAAGCAAAGGCATCCATTCAAACGGGCATAATTACCCTTTGAATGAACGCCTTTGCTCATTACAGTAAAGTATATCACAGTAAAAATACTTTGTCAACACCTAATTTTAAATTTTTTCGACAAAATAAAAAGTTGTTTTAAAATAAAAGTAGAGACCCGTTTGGGGGAACGGGTCTCAGGGAGGGAGTTATGTATTTGCAATTACAATCTTTTTACGATTGCAAGCTTAGTATAACCCAAAATTCTAAATCTGTGGTGAATAATCTGTAACATAATAATGAACAATGTGTTAACAAATCCGTATATTTTGTTAAGCCTTGTTTTTACAGCTTTTTAACGTATTCCGCTATAATCTCCGCCGCATTTTTTATACCGATTTGAGCCGTGTCGATTGCAAGATTATAGTTATCCACACTTCCCCAAACCCTGTTGGTATAGAAGTTGTAAAAAGAGTTTCTGCGCTTGTCTGTCTTGTTTATGTAATCCTCAGCGTTTTTCTCTTTTAAATCATAGCGCTTCATAATCCGTTCTATGCGCTGCTCGATATTTGCGTGCACGAACACGCTGACAAGATTCTCATATTCCTGAAGAATATAGTCGGCGCATCTGCCTACAATAACGCAGGGTTCTTTATCCGCAATCTGTCTTATTACCTGTGCCTGAATCCTGAATATATTGTCAGACCCCGTCACATCTCCGTAACGGCAGTAGGTACTTGCCCCGGACTGAACCCCCATAACAAGCGAATATAAAAAGCTGTTTGTCGGCTTCTCGTCAAGCCCGTCAAACAAATGCTCTGACAAGCCGCTCTCCTTTGCCGCAATAGCTATCAATTCTTTATCGTAAAACGGAATACCAAGTATTTTCGCCGTTGTTTTTGCAACCTCGTGCCCGCCGCTGCCGAACTGCCGCGCAAATGTAATCACATATTTTTCTGCCATCTAACCTCATTGCCTTTCATATAAAATAAAATGAATTTTTGTACTCTTATTTTATCATGAAAGCTCGGTTTTTTAAAGATGTTTTTACAATTTTTTCTTTAACCCGACATAGAAAATCATTAGAATTTTTTATACAAATTGACTATACTCACACCTGTGTAATAGTGTTTAAGTATCTCGCGGTACTTAAGCCCCTTTTCAGCCAGAACATTTGCCCCGTTCTGGCTCATTCCCACGCCGTGTCCGTATCCGTATACCTCAAACGTAACTTTACCGTCGCTGCACTCTATTGTAAAATTGGTACTTCTCAGGTTAAAAATTTTTCTTATCTCGCTTCCTTCAAACTCGGTGTTGCCGATTTTGATTTTACTTACTCCTCCGCCTTCTGTCCTTTTTACATCGCAAATCATATTTTTTGTATCCGAAATTTCAACACCGCCATTCGCCTCTTTAAGCTTTTGCACAAAAGCGTCTTTATCAAGCGTAAGCCTTGATTCAAAACCATCGCTGCCTATATCCTCTTTACTGCTTACCGATTTAAGATATGGCAAGGATACTCCCCATACGTCCTCAACATTTTCGGTTCTGCCGCTGCTCATCGCATAAAAATATGCTTTAACCACCTTGTTGTCATATGTCATATATTCACCGCAAGTAAGAGATACGGCTGTTTTTATTTTATTCTCATAGTCATCGGCGTAGCGCACGTCCCACGTCTTTTTTGCCGCTTTTATATCTCTCCACGACTTGCAATGATTCGGGTCCGTGCATATCATTGCCCCGTGATGAGACTCAGCATTTTTACCCTCAAAATAATCTTCTGCCTTACTTAAAATAAAGCTTCTCGCCGCAACCGCCTGTGCCTTAAGAGCCTCAATATTGTAAGATGGCGGCATCTCGCCCGCCAAAACGCCCGTTATGTAACTTTCAAACTCTACGTTTTCTGTCTTACCTGTCTCTGTATTATACACGCTTATCTCAAACGGTTGAGAAAAGTTCCCCGCTGTTACGGCATCTTTATCCGATACACTTTCGGCTCTTTTTGCCGTCAGGCTTGAAACCGCCGAAAGCCCTATCGGCAAAACAAAAACCGCCATAACAATTATTATAAAAAAAGTTGTTATCTTTCGCATATGCCTCTGCACTCCTTGTCCGATATTTATAAAAATTATATGAAATAATTTTAAAATTATTCTTGACATATTGATTTTTTTGTACTATAATTATTAAGTTATGAAAAATAACACCCTTACTCTCGCTTAAGGCGAGGGTCAAAGTCCAAAAGGAGGTGACAAGAGATGGCAGAAAAAATCAATAAGTACGAAACCATTTTCGTTATTGATGCAACTAAGGCTGATGAAGAAATCACCGCTTTGGTTGAAAAGTTTAAGTCATTGATTGAAGCAAACGGCGAAATCGTCAGCGTTGACGACTGGGGCAAGAGAAGACTCGCATACCCTATCAACGATTTGACAGAAGGCTATTATGTTTTAATCAACTTCAAGTCAGGAACTGATTTTCCGGCTGAACTTGAGCGTGTTTACGGAATTACCGACGGTATCATCCGTGACATCGTTGTAAAATCTGAGGAGGAGTAATCCATATGATTAACAAAGCAATATTAATGGGTAGACTCACGCGTGACCCTGAACTCCGTCACACGGGTACGGGGACGCCTGTCTGCAGTTTTTCTATCGCGATAGACAACGGCTATGGAGAAAACAGACAGACAGATTTTATTAATTGTGTTGCCTGGAACAAAACAGCTGAGTTTGTCAGCAACTATTTTTCAAAAGGCAGTATGATTATTGTTATCGGTCGAATCTCGACCAGAAGCTGGGAAGGTCAGGACGGAAAACGCAACTACGCAACAGAAGTTGTTGCAAGCGAAGTAAGCTTTGGTGAAAGCAAAAAAAGCCGCGACGGCAATGCCGGCGGTTCGTATTCAGCGCCTCAACCGGCGCAGCAGCCCGTTACTGCTCCGCAAATGCCGCAGGATTTGGCTGACGATGATTTTTCACCGTTGCTTGATACTGACGATGATCTCCCGTTTTAATTAAATTTAAGGAGGCGAAACAAAATGGCTGAAGAAAAAAGAATCGAAAGACCTCGCGTAAGACGCGCAAAAAGAAAAGTTTGTGCATTCTGCGTTGATAAGGTTGACCATATAGATTATAAGGACGTAGCTAAACTCAGAAGATATGTTACGGAACGCGCTAAGATTCTTCCCAGAAGAATCACCGGTACCTGCGCAAAGCACCAGAGAGAGCTTACCGTAGCTATCAAGAGAGCAAGACATCTGTCCCTGATGCCGTATGTTTGCGAGTAATCCTTGTAAAATAAGGTTTTTTTAAGGGTAAAAGAAGATTTTTACTCAAATTTCACTCAATTATTGAGGATAAAAATGATTGGGATTCCATGTGAGAGATCATGTGGGATCCCTTTTTGTATAATAGGAAATTCCATGGAATTTCCTATTACACAAAAAGACAGATTTCGAAAATAAGTGCTTTACAAAAACGCTTTAGTATGCTAATATGGTAGCATATTAAAAAGCGAGACGGAAACCGGCAAAGGGAGAACGGCTTCCACTGTCTGAAAATGAGGAGGACACCAATTATGAAAAAGAGATTTGTGAGCGCAGCGCTGGCTGCAGTAATGG
>USLC01000054.1 GCA_900555375.1 uncultured Eubacteriales bacterium | reverse complement strand
TCCAATAAACGCGCAGGGGTATCGATATGCAAAATACGCATATCTGATACCCGCGTGTTTATACTCACTTCAGACAAATTGGTTTCGGCAAAATATAGAAATAAAAAATTATAAACCGTACTATGTGAAATGGCTGGTCCTATCTTTTGATAAAACATTTCAATAAGAACGATTTCCGATACAAGTCCGCTCATCATAAGCGTATAAGCTATCGTAGACCCTACGTTTCCCGCACCGACAACAGTAATTTTACCTTTAAACATTAAATCACCTCATATTATTTTATTATATTACATTTTATTGTTTGCAAACTTCAAACTGTTTATGCCCTATTTTTCAACTATTATCTCATTTGTGTCGCCGTAGGACATTTTTATAAACACGGTATCGCCCTTTGAAATATCGGATGTACTTCCCGTTATAAGCTTTCCGCGCTTTTTATCATAAATATATACCGAGGCGCCGCTGAGCGGTACGGTTCTTAAAACGCTGCCCGTATCGTCAGCCGAAGTCATAAGCTTATCATCAAAACGCTCTTTTACAACAGCGTGCGCCGTATACAGCTCGCTGAAATAATTTTCGCTGCTTATGGCCGAGTAATCACCCGTATTCTTTTCATAAAGCGTGCCGCTTTTTGCCATATCATCTGTCATAACCATTCTAAAGCTTCTGCAATGGCTTTTGCTGTCCGAATAATATTGAATAACCTCGCCCGCCTTAAACGGATTGTTTCCGTTTGAAGTATCTCTTTTTGCATAATCGGGCAGCCAGCCGCCGGTTCGGTCCTCGCCGCCGTCATTATCAAAATACACATAGCCCTCTGTGCCCTTTGTATAAACAGTAAGCTTAAGACAAGGCTCTCCGTCTGCATTATTTATAACCTCGCTTTTACTTATAACCGCGGTTTGGTCATAGCCCTCTATACCTCTTTCGCGGCTTTCGTCCGCATATATGACCGCCGCACCCGCTATATATCCGTTCGATATATCAAAAAGCTCTGTTTTATAATCAAAATCCGTTATCAGTCCTTGGCGGTTTGTAACCTCATATTTATCGGTATCATTGGTATCCTTCGGTATAATAAATACCGGAGTTTGCCCCGAAAGCTGATACCTTGATGCAAATACGCAAAGTGCACCGCCGTAATACTTGCACGAATCCGACTTATATGCAAGTGTAAACGCATCCGTTCCTATTAAGCCTTCATTATACTCTGCTGTTTCGACAGATGCAAGCGTCCCATCGGCACGCCTGCTTATTCTTATAAGCTGCGGCTCAAGCAACGCAATTTTTGAAGCTTTATCCGCCGCTCCGTTAAGGCGCGTTCTGCTGTCCGCATAGTATACGGCGGTCTCTCCGCCCGTCGTTATGCATCTTAGGCTCGGCGAATCGCCAAACGCCCCCGAGGCGCCCGCACTTTGCAGATATGCGTATTCGCTTACGCCCATACGCTCGGCGGCAAATACACGTCCGTTCATATCCGTATACAAGCATACATCCGCCCCCGCCGATATATCCCCGCCAAGCTTTTTTAAGTTATCCGCTGTTTTATATTCGTCTTCGCCGATAAACAAGCCGGTGTCCGAAACATATGATATTTTACCCGAGATGCTGTCATTTCTCACACTTATGCGCATCACCTTTCCGTCCTCGCTTACCGCGGCAGAAATAATATCATTTTTACTTACGCTCACCTCGCTGTATTTCGTCTCTTCTCCGTAGGCAATAACCCTGCAATATTCCGCATTGCTTGCGTCAAGCTCGAAGCTCTCTCCCAGGCGGTCTGTGATTCTGTCCGAAATTTTTGCGCTGTTTGCGGCTATTCTGTCAATATAATTCCATATAAGAATTGTATCGGTACTTCCTCCGCTGCCGATTAAATCCATATATCCTGACTCAAGCGTTATTTTACCGCTAACACCCGCGCGGCTTTTGTATCTGCCGTTGTATACTATGCGTGTGTTGGCATTTAAAGATACCTCGCGTTCTCTTCCTTCATCCGTCTCATACACAAGGTTGACGCCATCAAGCTTTATAAATTTGTCTGCCGTTATACGCTTGACATCTCCGCCGCGCGGTTCTGCATACAAAAGTGTGTCATCTTTGATATAGAACTTTACGTTTCTGCCGAGAAGCTCTTCCGCATTAAACTTTGGTACTTTATATGTGGCGTTGCCTATTGTTACAATATCCTTTCCGCTTTTGATGTCGCTTATAATTGTCATTCCCGAAGCACCTGTCACAGTTCCATCCGCCGTATCTATCCCAAGATACTTATGAAGAACGGTCTCGCCATTTTTAATATACTCGGGATTATCGCCAAAGCTGCTTTGATAAATCAGCTCTGCCTCAATTGCATTGGAAATCATTCGGGCACACTCGCCGCGGTTCATTGCCGCGTTTTCGTCGCTTATGCTTAATCCGTCAAACAGTCTCAGTCTGTTTGCATAAATTCTGAAACCGTCGGGATATCCGCCCGCCTCTTCAGCCGCACCAAAATATCCGAGAGAACACACAAGCATCTTCGCGGCCTGAATATAGGTAACGTCCGCATCGGGATTAAAGCTGCCGTCTCCGTCTCCGTTTATTATTCCCTGTCTGTAAAGTGCGGCAACGCTCGGTGCCTCCCAATCGTTCGGCAAAACATCGTTAAACACACGCTCGCCCCCGCCGGATAAAGAAAGCGCCAGAATATCACAGTTCATTTTTGCAAATTCCGCACGTGAGACATTATCGTACGGTTTAAACCGATATTCGTCATAGCCCTGCACCAAGCCGAGACATTTAAGCTTTGTAACAGCCGAGTCGTACGGCGTGCCTGCACAGTCGGCAAAGCCGTTACCTCCGCTTTGCTTATATTTTAAATAAACGCCCGCAAGCATCGGCGACCACTCTGTCTCACTTTTATCGCTGAATATAATTTTTATATACTTTTGACTGTCGTCAATGCCTTTTAAAGAATATTCAACAGGAATCCACTTCCAGTCCTCTCTCTCCGTCACTTTTATAACAGGTTTTACCTCCTGCCAGCTGTCACCGTCAGCCGAGGAAAGAAATGAAAAATGCGGAATATTCTTTGTATATTTAAAGTATGTATAAAAAACGGGATACATTTTATCCTCGGTTTTATATTCAATCCATTGCGGCGTATTGGTTGTTCTTCTGAACATAGTATAATCGCTATCAAAAGCATAATAGTCTTCTTCGGGTACGATGTAGGCAAACAAATCGTCGCTATGCCCCAAAGCAGAATCAAAATTTACACAGTCGTCAAGCAAAAAGCCGTTCGTTTTTTCCGAGGCGGCGGGTGCCGTCTCATCGGCATTGCCCTGCTCTGCAAAAACGGTGTTTTGCGCATATATACCGTGCATACACAAAATCGCAGCCACAGCCGCCGCACACAATCGCATAAAACGCATATTTTTCTCTCCTATTTTCAGTCGCGGCTTAAATATCTTGCCGCATATGCCAAGTCAATTATATCTATCTCTCCGTTTTTATCAGCATCACATAGACGATTCTCTTTTGTTATTTCTGCGCCTAAATTCTCGGCGATAAAACTTAGGTCCGCTTTTGTTATCTTATTATCCCCGTCGGTATCACCCGGATGCGGAGCGCAAAGCGTAAATTCCTTTTCGCTTGAAAGCCCGTTAAAGCTTGCCGAAAGCGTAAACTTGATTCCGACACTCATATCGGGCGTAAGCACAGCGTATCCGTCCTCTGAGACAGTCGGGCTCTCGCCGTCCTCACCGACAAGCTTCCATTTTATTTCACCCGAAAGCTTTTCGCCTATCTGGTCAAGAATTTCCGCCTCAAAACAAATCTCTTTTGTATCATACATCGGAAGCACAATATCAGACTCGGTTTTTATCAGAACCTCTGTCGGCTCTGCCTGTCCGACATTTGCCCAAAGTCCGCCGAAGTACGGATTCCACCAGTTTTCAAGATTATCCTCGGTTCCCCACACTATTTTAAGATATCTTGCCCCTTTTATGTTTTCGGCAGAATATACGATTTTTGTCCATCGGTCATCCGACGGCGTTATCTCGGTCTTTATCTCTGCGCTGTTCCATATCTCTCCGTCCTTTGAGACTTCAAAACTCATCGGCACGGCATCAGACGGCCAATGATAGCTCTCGGCTTTAAATTCCGTCAGGTAAGGGAGCTCATAAATCACCCACGCTTCGCCTTTCTTTGCGTCACGTCTTAAAATTTTATCGGCGTCATACATATCACGCTTTTCGCTGTCTTCAACCGTATAGTTCTGTACATTAAAGCTGTCTTTTGCCTTATCCGTTGTGTTAAAGAAAAACTCATACTCTTTCTCGGCTGTGCCGCCGCCTTCATTCGGGTTTGAAGTTCCGCCGCTTTCGTCTGTGACGTCCTTTACCTCCGTTACCTCTTTATTGTCCGCTGCGGCATTTGGCACATCCGTATTTTCTGCCGCGCCGCAAACAGATGGCATCGTCAAAATCATCACAGCACACATTAAATACAATAACCTTTTAAGTATCATTCGGCGTCACCTCCGTCCGAATTTATAAATCTGTAAATCATCGCCGCAGCTTCTGCTCTTGTTATGCCAAGGCTCGGGTTAAAGTACCCGTCCGAATCCCCGTTGACTACTTCCGCCATATACAGGATGTCAACCGAACGACTTGCAAATTCCGAAATTTTTTCCTCGTCTTTAAACACAATATTTTCTCTTGTCGGCTTTAAGTATTTGCCCCAGTTAAGTCTTCCGCGCTCTGTTACAGCGGCTGCCTCCTCACGCGTGATATTGCTTTCGGGTCTGAAGTTTCCGTCCGCGTCACCGCTTATTATGCCAAGCTGTGCCGCTTTCTTCACCGAATCGTAATACCACTTATCCTCAGATACGTCCAAAAAGCTTGAATCATTTTGGGGATTGTATTTAATATCGGGAATAAGACTCATAATTTTGGTAAACTCCGCTCTTGTTATCGGCAAATCGGGTCTAAAGCTTCCGTCTTCATATCCGCTTATAATTCCGTATTCCGCAAGCTTTAAAATTGCGTCATACGCCCAAAAGCTTTTGGGTATATCTGTGTACACTCCGTCGCTTTTGTTATCCGAATCATCACTTATAACGGGTTCGGGCGGCTTTGGTGTTCCGACAGATGTTATCGGCTTTCCGCCGCCTCCTCCGCCGCCTCCTCCGCCGCCTGCACCGCCGCCCCCGCCTATTGGCTTGTTGTCAATAATCGGGGCATCGGTTTTTACCGATACGGAAATACTTTTTTCTATGTTATCGGAAACGCTGTAGGTCATATCCGAAAGCACCGCTTTAAAAGACTTTAATATAATCCTTGACTCACCTTTGGCCTTTGCCGAAAACTTTAAAACCGCTGCGGCGGACACCTCGCCCGAGGTTTTTTCTCCCACTTGGGTAAAAGCAAGCATAATACTGCCCTGCGATTTTTTCTCTGTTTTAAGCGAATCTTCGTCTGCGTATTTTACTTCCGCCTCTTTATATTCAAGCTTGTCCGCGTCATAGTCAAGCTTTGCCTCAAACGCATAAACGTCTCCGCAAGGGTTAAGCGTAATATTAACATACACCGTATCGCCAACTTTTATATCGGTAACGGGCAGAATTACATCCGCCAAATACTCTGTCCCGCTTCTCTGTGGAAGCGGAGGTATCACGGCTTTATTCGGCTCGGTCGGTTCGCTTGGTTCGGTCGGCTCGCTTGGTTCAGTCGGTTCGGTCACCGTCTGATTTCCGTTTCCGATTATCTCATCTTGTGCAAATGCGGCTCCGCTCCGTATGAGCATTGCCGCAAGTATAACAGTACATAAAAGCTTTTTCATCGCTTAAATCCTCTTTATCAATTGTTTTTATAGAACTCTCTGTAGCCCTTATATGCCATAAACACATCAAGCTTGCTTGCAAGTTCAAAAGGAGAGTGCATCGAAAGAAGCGGCACCCCTGCGTCTATTACA
>USLC01000053.1 GCA_900555375.1 uncultured Eubacteriales bacterium | reverse complement strand
ACAAGCCTCTCTGAAAGCCTTTTTTAAATCCGCAAGACTTATTACCTCGGACGTCCCCTTTTTGGTGTCAAGAATACTTTTTAAAATTGATACTGTGTTGTCGGGGTTTTCTGCATAGTCAGCGTTTGATGTGTCAAATCCAAGCTTGTCATTGTTATACTTAATGTAAGTCTTAAGCATAGCCGCGCTTGAATTTTCGGAATCCACAAAATCACACGCTGTTTTAAAAGTGCTTTCAAGCTCAAACTGGTTTTTAAACCCGCTGCCCTTTAAATCATTTACTATTGCAGCTACCGCCGAGGCATTATTTGTATACGCCCGATTATTTGTATCGATGTAATACTCTTTATTATTGCCCGCGGCAAGCTTTTCGGCTGTAACACCATTGTTTAAATCATTTAAATATACTGTGTCTGCCTCTGCATTTCCGTCATAATAAAACTTTAAATATCTGTACTTAAGCTCGGGCGATTGAGTGTATCCGCCTGCAACAATCGTATAAACGCCTTTTTCAGCATCGCCGACGGGAAGGTTAAACGAAAATTCAGAGCTTGCGCTTTCACCTGCATATACTGCGTTTTGCACTTCGGCATATGAGATTTTTCCGTCCGCAACAGGGTCCGCATCTCCGTCTTTTATAACATAAAGCGTTTCATTTAAAGAGCTGCCGTCAAGCGCATTGACCTTAACCGAAATTTTTCTTATACCGCTTCCGCTTATCTGCGTTACATCAAATACCGCCGCATTGTCCGCTCCTGCGGCAAATACCTGCGTTCCCAAAAGCAATGCCGCCGCTGCCGCACAGCTTAAAATTCTTTTAATTTTCACGTTTCTGCCTCCTTTTATTGCTTGACATATACGTTTATGTCTCTTATCTGAAGCTCGCCGTCAACCGCCGAAATTCTGATAAACTTCGCCGATTTTCCGCCTAAATCTATCGTCTGATTAACATTATCGTTTATGCCGCTTTTAACGGTTGTCCAACTTTCGCCATCCTCTGAAATCTCGACCTTATTATTAAATCGTTTTATATATCCGTTGCCCCACTTGATATCAAGCTTGTTAAGTGCAACATTGTCGCGAAGTTCAACTGTTATATAATCATTACTGTTCTCTGAAACCCAAAGCGTATCATCGTTTGAATCAAATATCTCCGGAACCTCTGTTCCGTTTGAGTCAACGGCACCTAAAATCGTAGTTTTCGGTTCATACGCTCTCTCTATCTTCGGCATATTCATCTCGGTCAGCTTACCCGAATCGCGATAATCTATATACTTCTTCTTTTCATTTGCGGTTATTTTATTATCACAATTTATTGTTATATCATCACCTACAACAACAGTTATTTTATCTTTTTCTTCATCAGTGGTAAGCTGCATACTGATTGTCTTGCTCTTTCCGCCTGCTGTTACGGCCACCTCATACTTTCCCCTATGTCCGCGGATTTTAGCCAAGCCGTTCTCATCGGTCTTAACCGTTTCGTTTGTTCTCCACTCTTTCATAACCATATCCTGCCAAGCATAAAATCCCGGAAGGAAATAAGCATCATTTTTTCCGCACAGAACCTCAAGACGTGTCGAACTGTTGCTTACCCAAAACGGCGTCCACATTGTAAATGTCTTTATATTCGGATGCGAATAGCATGCAATCAAAACATCTCTGAAATAGTTATACATATCGTTTTGGTTAACCATCGTAGAGTCATACTCGGTTACAGCGATATAATCCGTATACTGCGAGAGAAGCTCTGCATTTTCATACCAATGATTCGGATAATCCGCTCCGCCGGCGTGTCCCTGCATTCCAAGCCCGTCATACTTGCAGCCGATTGAATTTAAGTATTTAAGAAGCGCCAAAAACGGTCTTGTTCTTCCTGTCGACGGATTATTCGCACCTATTGTCGCCTCATTCAATATAAGAGTGCTGTCGGGGCAAAGCTCTTTGGCTATATCAAATGCACGGGCAACCTCATCAATACCCATTGAATACTGTGGGTCAAGCATCGTATCCCAATATGAAGAAACCTCGTTAAATACATCTATTTCCATAGGATAACCCGTTTCAAAAGACCCCATAGTGTTTATCTGATTTTCAAGACGTTTACGCATTGTCGCCTCTGATGTATAGCCTCTGTTATTTGGGTTATCATTGAACTTTTTAAACCCCGCATTTGCAATATTGGGAAAGTCCCACGCAAATGCGTGCAGTCTGTAATTAAAATTATTGTCTATACACCAATTTATCATATTCTGGATCTGCTCGGGTGTATATCCGGGAGCCTTGTTTTCATTACCTATAACAAATGTGTTAAAACCGTTTTCTTTTAAAAGATTTAGCTTCCACTCTGTTTTTTTGCTAAATCCGGTTGCAGTTGCGCTTCCGCCTCTCACATCACTTCCCCAAATCTGTGCACCCCAATGCATTTCAGAATCCGTCATTTTAGCGGTGACCTCTGCGTCTTTTACGGGATTTCCGTCCTTATCCGTTACGCTTATATTCATATCGTTCTTACGGTACTTTTCGATGCGCTTTTGCGCTTCCTTTCTCCAGATAGCGTCATCTTCATAGCCGCGATAGCTTGAAGGCGGATAGGGCAGGTCAATTTCTTTACCGCCGGTATCTATAACCTCCACCTGCATATCGGCTATCTGAAATTCGCCGTAGGCGTGACAGAAACGCACACCTATCTGACAAGAGTTTGCCTCCATATCCGTTGCAAGATCGCCAACCAAATAATACTTCTTCCATTCATTAGAAAGATCAATATCAGACGATATAAACTTATACCAATCCGCAAATCGCTCATATACAAAATTTAACTTGATAAATCCTGAGTCGTTCTGCGCCGAGATACTCTTGCCCCAAAACGAAATAACCGCTTTGCTGTCTGCTTTTGTAGGCTTATCAACAGTTGCCTTTATCTGCTTTGCATAATATGTAGAGGGCTTGTTTACAACTTTTATATCTAAAGCCTTGTCAAACTCTTGCCCCTCGACATTAACTTCATTTTCTTCCCACCAAACGGTATCTCCGTCTTTGTTTTCGTGTATCGAGTCTTCCAAAAAGCCTCCTTTTTCTTCAAAAAGCTTTAAATGCTCGCCTTCAAAAGACGAAAGTATTTCGGCTATTTCTCCGTTTACATCTTTAAGCTCGGGCTTGGGCTTTTCCGAAAGGACTATATGAGAAAGGTCGCTTCTGTCAATCAATATATTATAGCCATAGCATATGGTATCAAGCGGCATTATAATTTTGTTTCCGTCCTTGCGCAAAGGGACCCCCGCCTCAACCTTAACCTCATCAAATATAAGCGTATTATCACCAATCTTTGCTTCAAACTCATAAGTATTTCTGTACTTCGCCTTAACGTTCTCCGACACTGCATTATACTCATACGGTATCCCTATAGCGTCAAATACGGTAGAAAGCTCACACATTATCGTTCCGTCTGAGAGATACGGCTTTTTGTCAAAGCTTAATTCTTGGTCGTTAAAATATATGTGAAGCTCCGGCTGCGCGTCATCTGCGTATGTCGGAATCCCGCACAGCAGGCACAGCACGGAAAGGAGCGTACATAATATCCGTTTAATCATAGTTTCCTCCTAACTTAGTTACTTGATCACTTAAACTCCCTCGGCTTATTTAAACTCAGTCATATTTGTAAGCGAATCCATATCGGTTAAATCGCCCCACACAAAGACGTTAAGCTTATCGCCCTCTTGAATTTCTATAGAATCAAGCGTCACAGTCATAGTTGCGTCAAGAGCCTTTGGTTCGGAGCAATAGGTCTTTCTCCACACATAGTCATCACCCGACTTTTTGTATACCACTGCCAAAACAGAGGGTGTTATCGTCTTGTCATATGACCCTTGTTTATTTATTGTTACTTCAACTTTATTGTCATCTCCTATATTAAGCTTGTTATCACCGTTAAGCTTAATCGGCGCAATATCAACTCCGCTTGAAGTCTTAAGTTTAAAATCACCGCTGTATTCGCACAGAGCCTTGTTAAATATTCCGCCGGCAGTTATCTTATACTCGGTTGATGGGCTAAGCTTGTCAAGCTCTATTTTAACTCTGCTTCCGCTCGATGTGACATTCTTTATCTCTGCTCCGTTGTCTATTGAGAACTTAGATTTATCCAGTGCGCTCTCTAAAACATCACAGTTCATAACAAGCGTAATCTTTTTATCGGTCATCGATATTTCGCCATATGAATTAAGCGACTCTACTCCGTCTTTCCCCTTTGTTGTATCAATGTCAAAATGTTTTGTTGAATAAAGCGCTGCGTTGTCAACCTGTATAATCTCTGTTCCGTTTTCATATTTATTGCTTTTATCCTGTTCAAACTGATTATGCCAGATATTATACTGATGAACCATTGGCGACATAATTATGTGCTTATACTTTACAAAATCCGCTTCTGTCGGCATACAAGTCTTATCCTCAACAGTTCTTACTGTTCCCAAATTAACATCTCCGACCTTTTGGGTAAGCTTTACCTTTGCATTATATGACCCGTTTCCGTCAGGTGTAAGCTCTAACCTATAGTTATAGCTTTGTCCCGCAGTCACTTCGCCAACCTTTTGTCCGAAGGCATATACAGGTATCGGTTCTATATTCTTTCCGCTGTTGTTCATCTCTATTTTCTGCCAGCCTGTCGGCGCGATAGCAATAAGCTGTTTCTTTTTATCACTGATTTCATCATTCGGCAAAACTCCGTCAGTCTTATCTCCGTAAGTAAAGTGTGACGGCCAATAGTTTTCTACATATAAAGGTGAAAGTTCTCCGTTTTTACTGTTTGTCTCAGACAGCCACACACCGTAGCCCTCGCCAAGAAACATTCTGTCAACCATAAAATCCAAACTGAAAACTATATCTTTATCGGCAATCTTAGCAGGGGTAATGTTTGAACGTTTTATCATACTCATCCAATTCACATAGCCCTGTGAAAATATTTTCAGTACCTTGCCCGAACCGATACTTCCGTTTTCAAACTTAACGTGGTCTTTTAAAGAGCCGTATGTAAAATAATCCTTATCTGTTGCCGTAGAGTAATTTACTCCTTCGCTTGCCGTGCTTGAAAATTTAAATATGTCCGAGTCGTACGATTCGGGCTTTGCGTCTTTTCCCTTTTCAAGCGGAAGCCCCGAAGCAAGCCCCTCTGTCGGATAGCCCTCAAAATCATCTTTAAACAGTGTAAATACTTCCTGTCTTTTTGTTTCAGGTGATGCGTAGTTATAATTTACAGTCTTTTCAGAAGTCCCGTTCGGGGTAGAAACTGTAAACTCAATACAATAAACCGTGTCTGCATTTGTGTCGGTAAGGTAAATATCTGCAGAAGTGTTTCCGTCTTTCATAACAACCTTATCAATCGCCGCGTTATTATCAATCCTTATATCGTTCGGCAAAATTTCGTTTACTTCAACAGGCTCATTAGTTTTTTCATTTACAAAGCTTACTTTTAGAACATTTGCTGCATCATCATTTATGTCGGCGCGTATTATTGTTACTTCCGCTTCCTCGGCCATCATTTTAAGATTGTCAAGCGTGATGATATCTATATCTTGTTTATAAACAGTTTTCGCCTCTGTGTCTTTAATATTTCCTATGCCAAACTGTCCGTTTACAATACACCATCTGTGAACAATAGGCGACATCATTACATATTCGCAGCCGGCAACCTCTTCTTCTGTCGGTACATTGTTCTTTATTTCACTTAAGGCATTACCGTCAATCTTTGCCTGTGCCTTATACCCGCCGTTGCCGTTCGGAGTAAGTTCAAGCGTATATGTATGCGTCTCGCCAACCGACGCACTTCCTATTTGCTGTCCGAAAGCATAAAGAGGAATTGCCGAGGTATTTATCCCGGTACTGTCTATATCCGCATTTTTATCGGGAGCAACCGCCAAAAGCTGTTTATTAACCGCTTCCTGAGTTGTTGCCGCCTGCGGCGTTCTGTTTTCC
>USLC01000052.1 GCA_900555375.1 uncultured Eubacteriales bacterium | reverse complement strand
ATTTACCCTCTTCGGGTTCATCGTCCTTCCAATAAAACGGAACAACCGCCTGATTAAAGACACTCTTAAACTTTTCGGCATAAGTTTTGTTTTGTTCTTCGCTTTCAAACTGATTTACCATAAAAGCATTGCAGCCGAATTTAAACTCTCCGTCGGTCTCTTTAACCGAAATCTTTGCGCCGTTTATCGGGCTGCCGTCCTTTGAAACCACCTTAATCCGTACGCTTTGCATTCTGTTGCGTCTGATGTTCTGCTGAACGGTATCATAAAGACCGATTTTTTTCAAATCAAGATTTTTTAAGCACTCCATTGTATACCCACTCATAAAAAAGCTCCTTATCTGCCGTGGCTTACGGCAATTATTTATACTTTACGCGTTAGTATAAATAATTTAAAACATATTTTCAACCTAATATTTGAAACAAAAGGTTGAAAAAACGGAACTGTTTTGTTATAATGTCCTTATGAGAGGTGATTACAATGATTTTTGACAATAACAACGCGGCTTTCAGGTTTATGAGCGCGGTTTATATCTCTGACCGGGCTTTTAAAAGGCGTATGGCGGCAAGAACATACTGCGCGCTTTCGTACCGAATCGACTCTGCCACCCAAATTATCAGCCACAATGCAAATCTTACCGTACAGGGCGGGGACATCACCTTCTTTCCGTCAAACACGCCATACAGCCGGATTTCGGAAAAAGACGAGCTTATCGCGGTTCACTTTGAAAAATTTGATGACTTTACCGATAAAATTTGTGTGTTTACCCCTCAAAACAGCGAAAAATATCTCACCCTTTTTAAAGAAATCCTGCATATATACAAAGGCGGTAAGCCCGGCTATGAGTATGAGGCGTGTTCTGTCTTAAACAAAATATTTATGAACATATACGCCGACAGAAGTCCGCTTTTACACAAACATTCGGAAAAGTTTATCACCGCTAAAAAATTTATGAACAAAAACTATTCAAACCCTCAGCTTACCTCGGCGGACATCGCCAAGGCTTGCAGCATTTCAGAGGGCTATTTAAGAAAGATTTTTGCAAAGGAATCGAGGCTTTCGCCCAAAAGATATCTTAACAAGATTAGGGTTCAGCGCGCCGTATCGCTTATAAACAGCGGATTTTACACCATTGCGGAGGTTTCGGAAATGGTCGGATTTTATGACCCCAAATATTTTTCAACGGTCTACAAAAAATACGCGGCATCATCGCCCAAAAGTTATATTGCTGACAATCATTTTTAACTAAGCAATATCTTGGACACGCTCAAGGGGTCGGCTTTTGCCGACCCCTTGAGCATACACACTAATCTAAAGGAATTTGAAACTCACATTTTTTAAGCAATTATCTTGAAAGATAATTGTATATCATTATCATCGCATCGGCGCGTGTCAGGCTGCCGTCTGCATTAAAGCATCCGTTTTCATCGCCGTTTACTATACCGAAGCCCTTTGCAAGCGCCGCATATCCCAAAATACCCTCGGGTATGTTGTCGCTGTCTGAAAAGTCACATTTATATATTCCGCTAAGTTCGGCGGGTCTGCGATATCCAAGCGCCCTGATAATATACTTTACACCGTCCGCTCTTGTTGCCTGTGCCGACGCATTATAACTCTCGTCAATCGATAACATATCATATCCGACAAGGGTTTCCGCCTTGTTTGTAGAGCCGCAGATGAAATATCCGTTTTTAAGGCTGGCCGCCAGCGCCGTCAAGTCACCGAGGGTAATCACATCATCGGGACGGAAAGCTTCTTCTCCGTCGCTTAACGAAATTCCGTTATCGATAAGAGTTTTAATCTGATTTTCCGCATAGTGACCGCTGATATCGCTTGGATAGTTACTGTCGCCGCCGCGGCTATACAAAATCAGCTCGCCCGTTTTTGCGTCTATCGCGCTCCATTTATAATCATCTATACTGTACGCAAGCTCAATGGTTTTATTTATTTTGCCGCCGTCTTCTTTGTACGAATAGCGATAGCTCAACTCTAAACCAAGGTTTGCTTTTGCGTTTTCCTCCGCCTCTTCTTTATTGATTAAACCGTCAGCCGATTCAAACTTCATATCCTTGCTCCACGATTTGTAATAACCGATTATTCTTCCGCTTTTTGCATTAACCGAAATACTTATAAAATCCTGCGGGAAATTGATATCATTCTCGTATCTGCCGAAGGTTATCGAATAGCTGTCATCATATTCGCTGTACTCGCAGTTTTCAAGCTTAACGCTGTTCATATCTGCACCCGAATGCGCCGCCGCAAACTTTTCGGCTCTGTCTTTCGCATTATTCTTATTCTTTTCGCTGTCGTTATTATCCCTTTTGCCTTCGGGAATCCTTGCACCCGTTTCATACGAATAATATAAATCAAACTCGCCCGTTTTTGCGTCAAAGCCTACGTATGCGCGTCTCTCGCTGTCTTTATCCTTATCAAATACAAACGAAAGTTCTGCTCTGTACTCGGCTTCTTTTCCCGTATCATCGCCGTCGCTTTCTATGTAATAATCGCGTGTTTTTCTGTAGGTTATACCCTCGTACAGCGCAGAAGAAAGATCTGTTCCGTACAAGCTTAAAGCCGCGGATTTAAGCTCATCTTCAGACTTTAAGCCCTCAATCTGTTCAAGGTTTTTAATCTCGCTTTCGGTCAGTCCCGCGTTTTTTGCGCCCGAGCCGCCCGAAGCCACCGAATCCTCTGCCGAGCCTCCTCTGTCAACACGGTTTACGGTTTCAAGCTCTCCGCCCTTGCGCGCATCAACAGCCGCATACGGCATCGTCAGTCTGTAAACGGGTTTCGCCGTCTTGCCGTCATCGCTTACGTAAACCAACTCAACGGGCGAAAGCTTTATAAACTCATCGTTAGCCTTTGAAGCTTCCATAGCCTCTGACGGGTCTGGGATATCCTTCTCATATGTCCAGTCAGCCGACATATTTTTAATCTCACCGCTGTTTTTGTCAACATCTATGCTTACGCCGTCGTTCAAAAACTTAATGCCGTTTACATATCTTTCAAATCGAACATAAGAGCTTCTGCCGTGAATACCGCCGTCTGTTACGCCGCCTTTCTTAAGCTGGCCCATCCAGCCGGGATTCACCCTTTCAAGCCATTTTGTCGCCTTATCCGAAACCTCATCGGCTGAAAGCTTTGAAAACCTTATATCCTCTCTTGAATAATCGTCCTGCCTGTACAGATAATAGCTTGTGATATCACCGTTTGCGTTTACCGTTACCGAAATCGAGTCGCTTGAGTCTTTGACTCTCCAGCTGAGTTCGTACGCCGTTCCGTCCCCGTTCTTTATAATATTGCTGTCAAATTCCGAAAACTCCTCCGGTACGTCAATTACGCTTTTTGCCGAAACAATCGCCGCTTCAAGACGGCTCGAGTCCGCCGCAAAAACTTCCCCGAATGCGGCACTTGACATCACAACCGCCGCGGCAATAATTGCCGTTCCGATTCTTTTTGTTATTTTATTCACACCAATTCCTCCATTCGTTTTTAAGTTGTGGTTTTGCTTTATATTAATTTAGACGGAGGTATATGCATATATGTTCCATAAAATACAAAATTTTTTAATTATTTTTTATTAAACGCAATTGTCATTGTCGTACCTTTTTCAATCTCGCTTTCGACCGAGATATCCGCGTTGTGATACATAGCCCCGTGCTTTACAATCGAAAGTCCGAGGCCCGTTCCGCCCTCTGCCTTGGAACGGCTTTTGTCAACGCGGTAAAAACGCTCGAATATTCTGTCCTGCTGCGTCTTTGGGATACCTATGCCCGTATCCTTAACCGAAATTTTTGCCTTGTCGCCGTCATTGTTTACCGTAACGGTAACGCTTCCGCCGTTTTTGTTATACTTTATCGCGTTGTCGCAAAGGTTGTATATCATCTCATCTATAATACTTCTTACGCCGAAGGTTTCGGCGTCTCCACCCTTTAACATAAAGCTGATATTCTTCTTCTCTGCCGCAGGCCTAAGCCTGTTTATAACCTCGGCGGCAAGCTCATACAGATTCACGCTCTCGCGGTCAAGACGATTATCTTTCTCGTCAAGCTCGGATATTTTTATGATATCGCTTACAAGAGATATCAGCCTCTGCGCCTCTGTATAAATAGAGTTTGAAAAGTCAACGACGGTCTCTTCAGGGATTCCGCCCGACTTCATCAGCTCTGCAAAGCCCGATATCGATGTAAGCGGCGTTTTAAGCTCGTGCGATACATTTGCCGTAAATTCGCGCCGCATCGCCTCGCGCTTGGCTGTCTCGGTCACGTCTATTATCACTATAACCGCGCCTATTACACTTTCTTTATCAAATACGGGGTTTGCAATCAGGTTATATGTTCTGTCTGCGTGAAGCATTGTATTTTCGGCGCGTCTGCCCTTTAAGGCATTGCTTACCGCGTCTATAAATCCTCTTGTTCGGTTCAGGGTCAGCACATTATCCTCTGCCACGGAAGCGTCAAGCAGTTTAAGCGCCGCCGAATTATATGATAAAAGCTTTGCGTTTTTATCTATTACAAAAAATCCCTCGCTCATATTCTCGGTTATAAGCTTAAATTCCTCCTGAACCTGCTTTGCCTTTTCTATCTGCCCGTCTATCGTTCGCCTTTGATTTATTATTTTGTGCAGAAGCGGAGACAGCTCTTCATATGTATCGCTGTTTTCGGGGTTATTCAGGTCAATTGAATTTATAGGCTGTATCAGCTTTTTTGAAACCTTTGAAGATAAAAAGAATGAAAGCGCCATCGCTATCACAAGCACAATAATCATAGGCTGCATAAGCCCGAGGATAATTGTTACTATTGTGTACTGCGTGGTTGACACACGCAAAACGTTTCCGTTGCTTAATCTCTGCGCATAGTAAATTGTCTTTTCTGTCAGCGTTTCAGAGTATCTGACTTTTGTTCCGCTGCCGTACTTAAGCGCGTCTTTAACTTCCTCGCGGTCGGCGTGATTATCCATATCGGAAGCCGCCGCCTGCGTGTCTGCAATAACATCGCCGTTTGCCGCTATCAGCGTCACTCGCTTGTCCGAACCCGAAAATTTACTGAAGAAATCCGTATCTCCGTTTTCTACGCTGTATGCGATATAGCCCGCCTCACTTTTAAGCTCTTTTTCAATACGGTCTTCAAACGCACCGAAAAGCACTCCGAAGGCAAGGACAAGCCCCGCAGCCAAGGTTAAAACAGAGGTGAAAAATACCGAACGAAATATCTTATTTGTCATTATTCTGCGCCTCCGATTTTATAACCGATACTCTTAACGGTTTTAATAAGCTCTCCTGCTTCGCCAAGCTTTACGCGAAGCTTTCTGATATGTACGTCAAGTGTCCTTGATTCATCATAGCACTCTCCCCACACCTTGGTTAAAAGAGCGTCTCTTGTTACCACGTTTCCGTCTGCCTCAAGCAGAGCCATCAAAAGAGAATATTCTTTGTAAGAGAGCTGCACATCCGCTCCGTCAACCCTTATTATATGTTTTTTGGGGTCTACATACAAAGAACCCAAGGTATAAGCCGACGTCTCTTTGGCCGAGCGGCGGCTGCGGCGCAGAAGTGCCTTTATACGCGCGATAAGCTCTGTCATCCCGAAAGGTTTTGATATATAATCGTCCGCGCCCATATCAAGCCCTGTAACCTTGTCATACTCGCTGTCTTTTGCGGTAAGCATTATCACGGGAAGTCCCTGCGTTTTTGCCGTGGTGCGGAGTCTTTTTAAGATAGAAAGTCCGTCCTCTTCGGGCAGCATTATATCAAGCATAACAAGCTCTGCCTTATCCTCGTCAAGTTCGCTCCAGAACTCGTGCGGGAGGGCAAAGCCTTTTACGTCATAGCCCTCTTTTGAAAGGGCATAGCTTACCAGCTTTCTGATATTATCATCGTCTTCTACAAGATAAATCATACGTATCACCTCTGAAACATAACTGCTTCTTATTTAAATTATATCAAATCATATAACCAAAATCAAGAATTTTATTGAAAGGGAGCCGCAAATATCTTTACGGCTCCGCTT
>USLC01000051.1 GCA_900555375.1 uncultured Eubacteriales bacterium | reverse complement strand
TCACAGCAGGGGAAATACCCAGAGTTCTGCAACGCTTCAGATAGGGCTGCATATTTTTAGCCATTTTAAACTTTCACCTCCTATGTTTTACTTACAGATTATACACGTCTTCTCTTCGGCGGTCTGCAACCGTTATGAGGAATAGGTGTAACGTCCTTAATCATATTAACCTCAAGTCCCGCAACCTGAAGCGCACGAATTGCCGCTTCACGTCCCGAACCGGGACCCTTAACATATACTTCAACATACTTCAAGCCGTGCTCCATAGCTGCCTTTGCTGCGGTCTCTGCCGCCATCTGTGCCGCAAACGGAGTGCTCTTTCTTGAACCTCTGAATCCGAGGCCGCCGGCTGACGCCCAAGATATAGCATTGCCGGCTACATCTGTAATAGTAACAATGGTGTTATTAAATGTAGATTTAATATGTGCTGCGCCGCGCTCGATGTTCTTTTTCTCTCTGCGGCGGCGAGTCTTCTTAACTGCCTTTGCCATTGTATTTTTCACCTCCTGAAAATACGAATATCTGTATAATTTTACAGAAAAATCTCATAAATCTTGCAGCGCCTCAAAACGCTGCCGGTTTGAAAAAATAAGCGGTAGTTATGCACAATTGCATATCTTATTTCTTCTTGTTTGCGATGGTCTTTTTCGGTCCCTTACGAGTTCTCGCATTGGTCTTTGAACGCTGTCCTCTGACCGGAAGACTTCTTCTGTGACGGAGACCACGGTAGCAGTTAATTTCCATCAAACGCTTGATATCAAGAGCGATATCACGTCTGAGGTCACCCTCTACATTATAGTTGTCTATCTCTGCTCTGAGCTGAGATACCTCATCTTCTGTCAAATCACGAACTCTTGTATCGGGATTAATGCCTGTTGCCGCAAGAATTTTCTTAGAAGTAGAAAGACCTATTCCGAAGATATAAGTAAGTCCGATTTCTACTCTCTTCTCGTTAGGTAAATCTACACCTGCGATACGTGCCATATAATTTCACCTCCATTTAATTAGAAAAACAAACGGAGCAGAATTTCACCCGTTTTCACGGAATCAGCTTAAAAGTAATTGTGGTTCATAAGCCTGACCCTGCCCCATATGAACCTTGCTTAACCCTGCTTCTGCTTGTGGCGGGGGTTCTCGCAAATTACCATAACTTTGCCTTTTCTTTTAATAACTTTACACTTCTCACAAATAGGTTTTACTGAAGGCTTTACTTTCATTATCCTTCACCTCCTAAAGTTGACTCGAACGCTTTACATACTACCACCTATAAAGCGAACCATATAATATTATCATATTTTTTCAAGTTTGTCAAGCCCTTTGACTTAAATTTTATTGATTTCGTGTTTTAGGAACAAAATCATCTATAAAATCATCGAATTATCCGAGGTTTTGCCGCTGTCACTCTCTTTTGCGTCATCTCCGCTTCTTTCAATTTCAATATCCTCAAACTTAACGGCCGTATCCCCGAGCCTGTCCGAAAATTTCTGAATTTTTTCCGCAATTCTTTTCTTTTCGCTGCCCGATGCCGGGGTCGGCTGATAATTGTTTCTTGCCGACGAGGACGATATCGAGCACGGCACAACGGCATAATTTGTATAATCCGTCACCTTGCCGCCCTTGACAGTAAACGTCTGCCGATATATCATCGTATCCTTATCCCTCGGATTCTGATTGCCGCCGAAGCAGAAGTTACCCATACTGTAGGCAATCATTCTGCCTTTATACTGTTCAAGCCCTTGAAGCACGTGCGGATGATGCCCTATAACCAAATCCGCGCCGCTGTCTATCGCCTTATGAGCAAGACTTATTTGCTTATCCTGCGGGTAATTGTCGCCCTCAACTCCCCAATGAATCTGGACGATAATAACCTCTGCGCCGTCATTTTTTACCTGCTCTGCCGCCTTGGGCAGATTCCCCTCTGCGGAATCATTCAAATCGTACAATCCTATAAGTCCGACCTTTACGCCCTTTACATCGACAACCCTTGTACTTAGATTTTCAAACCATACTATTCCCGCCTCGTCAAGATACTTTTTTGTATCCTCCATACTCACATCGCCGTAATCGCTGCTGTGGTTATTTGCAAGCGTTACCGCCTCAACCGAGGCATCGGTTAAAATCTTTGTATATTCGGGCTTGCCGCGAAAGGCAAACGTCTTATCGCGGCGCGTTCCGCGGTCTGTTAAGGTTCCCTCAAAGTTAACTATTGTCAAGTCATCGTTTTCAAAATACTTTTTTACATTTCTTAAAAAATATCCGTAATCGCCGTTCTGGTTTTGAACCTCATCGGTAAATGTTCCGCCGCTGAAAGCTGCGTCCGTTCCGAGAGTGCAGTCCCCGGCACACGAAATTGTTATTGAAGTTTCTCTTTCCAAAGACTTTTCGTCAGCCGCCGTTGATGCGGGCTTTGAACTTCCGCACCCTGCCGCAGACACCAGCACCGCTGCCACCGCAAAGCACATAACACATTTTTTCAACATATGTACACCCTCCGTTTATTAGTCCTCTTAACCCAATATCGGCTGTCCGAACCGACATTCGGACAAAATCTGTAAAAGCCGGGATTTACCCGGCTTTTAACATACTATTATTTTGCTCTCCACGTAATTCTGCCCTTGGTCAAATCATACGGCGATATCTCAACCGTTACCTTGTCTCCCGGCAATATTCTGATAAAGTGCATTCTGAGCTTGCCCGAAATATGTGCAAGAATCTGGTGTCCGTTTTCCAGCTCAACCTTAAACATCGCGTTGGGCAGCGCCTCAAGCACGGTTCCCTCAACCTCTAAAACATCTTCCTTTGACATTGCAAATTCACCTCCGCTAAATTAATTTTTTCAAACGCTTAATCTCGCGCCTTATATTTGCATCCGCCGCATACTGCGGCACATTGTTTATTACATCCGTATTAAGCCCCGTCGGGCGTACGTGTTTTATTTTCTTTCTCTTTTTTTTATCGGCTTTTCTGTTATGTCCGTCACATATCGTAACATAATTCTTATCCGCGGCAATTACTATAAAATATTCGCCCTTATCGTGACCGCAAAGAGAAACGACCATATCTCCCAAGGATATTTCAGCCATAACTCAGACCTCTGCCTCCTCTTTGGGAAGGGTCAGCAGATACGGCTCGCCGCCGGTAACCAGAATGCTGTTCTCATAATGCGCGGTAAGTCCGCCGTCTTTGGTGATTACCGTCCAGCCGTTGTCTGCCACATATGTGTGATGGTCAAACTGGCACACCATCGGCTCGACCGCGATACACATTCCCGCTTTCAGTCTGATTCCTCTTGATGATGTAACATAGTTCGGAATCTCAGGGTCTTCGTGCATCTCTGCCCCTACGCCGTGACCGCAATATCCCCTCAGAACCGAATATCCGTTCTTTTCAACGTATCTCTGGATAGCAGCCGAAATATCGTGAATACGATACCCCTCTTTTACATAATTCAGCCCTTCAAAAAAGCTCTGTCTGGTTACATCGATAAGCCTCTGCGCCTCATCCGAGATTTTGCCAACCCCGAAAGTTCTTGCGGCGTCACCGTTATAACCTTTGTATATCGCGCCGACATCCACGCAGATTATATCGCCCTCTTTGAGAACTCTCGGTCCCGGAAAGCCGTGTATAATCTCGTCGTTTACGCTGGCGCAGATTGTTGCGGGAAAGCCGCCGTATCCTTTAAACGACGCCTTGCATCCCTGAGAATGTATATATTTTTCAGCCACTCTGTCAAGCTCGGCGGTCGTAACCCCCGGTTTAACCGCTGCCTCTACCGCTTTCAGCGCCCCGTATGTTACCTGTCCGGCAATCTTCATCTTCTCTATTTCGGATTTTGATTTAATTGTTACCATTATTATACCTCGAATACCCTCGCTGTCTCTTAATTTTATACAGCTTATTCAATCTAAATACTGTTTCAGCCAAGAACCTTCAAAACTTCACGGGTGGTACTTTCGATACCGTCCTGTCCGTTAACCGTTTTTAAAAGACCCTTTTCTTTATAAAACTTAAGCAGCGGCTCTGTCTGCGTATGATAAGTCGAAAGACGGCTTTTTACGGTCTCGGGCGTGTCGTCGGCTCTTGTAACAAGCTTGCCTCCGCAGAGGTCGCAAACACCCTCTGTCTTGGGCTTGCGATATATCTTGTGGAAAGTAGCCGCGCACTTGCTGCATTCCAGTCTGCCCGAAAGGCGATTTATAATCGCTTCGTCCGCAACATTCAGATTCAGCACGCAGTCAATTTTTATATGAGATTTGTCAAGCTCCTGCGCCTGCGTAAGCGTCCGCGGAAATCCGTCAAGGATAAATCCGTTTTTACAGTCGTCCTCCGCAAGACGTGAATCCATCACCTTTATCATTACATCATCCGGAATGAGCTTTCCGTCATCAATATACTTTTTTGCAAGCTTGCCCAGCTCGGTTCCCTCTTGTATATTTTTTCTGAGTATGGCGCCGGTTGAGATTGTGGGAATCCCAAAATGTTCGCTCAGCTTCTCTGCCTGAGTACCTTTGCCCGCACCGGGGGCAGCCAATAATATAAGTCTCATAAATTACACCCTTTCCGTTTAATTAAATATCGGTCTAAGCCGTGTCTCTTAATTCCGAAACGCATAAATGCGTTCCCTACAAACCAAAATACAAATTCGTATAGGGAACGGATTTATCCGTTCCGCACCTATGTCTTTAAAAGCCTTGCCGAATAAACGGACAGAGCAGAACCGTTCCCTTTAATTTAAGGTGCAGTTTCTGCTCTTCCGTAAACGAACGCAGATAACTCCGCGTATATATTCAGTTTATTCCAAAAATCCCTTATAATGACGCATAAGCATCTGAGATTCCATATTCTGAACCGTCTCAAGCGCAACGCCTACAACAATCAGCAGTGATGTGCCGCCGATGGAGAAGTTTGAAATGTGCAGTCCGAGATTCATAAATATCGGAATAACTGCGATTATCGCAAGGAAAAATGCTCCGCAGAGAGTAACTCTCGAAAGGACATTTGCGATATAATCCGAGGTGGGCTTGCCCGGACGAATACCGGGTATAAATCCACCGTTCTTCTTCATATTATTTGACATTTCAATCGGATTGAACTGAATTGCCGTGTAGAAATATGTGAAGAAGATAATAAGCAGGAAGTAGAGCACCGCATATATCCACGACTGACCCGAGAATACCCACAGGAACCCGCCCCAGAAGCCGCCGCTTTGAGCATTCTTGCCAAAGAAGCTTGCTATTGTACCGGGGAAAGCCATAATTGACATCGCGAAGATAATCGGGATAACGCCTGCTCCGGCAACCTTAATCGGAATATGTGTGCTTTGTCCACCATACATCTTTCTGCCGACAACACGCTTTGCGTACTGTACCGGCAAACGGCGTTCTGCCTCGTTCATCATTACAACAAACGCAATGATAAGCAGGGCAAAAACAAGAATTAAGGCAACCATAATCCAGTTAAGCGTGCCGCCTTCTACGTATGCATAAAGAGTTCTTGCCATACTCGGTATTCTCGACACTATACCTGCGAAGATAATAAGCGAAATACCGTTACCTACGCCCTTTTCGGTAATCTGCTCGCCGAGCCACATCAAGAACGCTGTTCCGGCTGTAAATGTAGAGATGATAACAACTGCCGCACCCCAGCCCGGGTTTGTTACAACGTTATAGCTCTTAAGAAGGAAGTAAAGTCCGACAGCCTGAATAAGAGCAAGTACAACCGTACCGTATCTCATCATCTGACCGATTTTCTTTCTACCCTCTTCGCCTTCCTTCTGGAGTCTCTCCAGCGCGGGAATGGCTACGCATAAAAGCTGCATAATAATTGAAGAGTTAATGTACGGTGTAATACTCAGAGCAAAGATGGAGAAACGGTCGAAACCGCCGCCCGTGAATGCATTCAGGAAGCTGAATGCCTCATTCGTATTATTTGCAAAATAATTCGCAAAAAAGCTTGTATTGACACCCGGTACAGGCATCTGAGAGCCTAACCGGATGACAACAAGCATCATAAGCACATAAAATATTTTGCGACGAACA
>USLC01000050.1 GCA_900555375.1 uncultured Eubacteriales bacterium | reverse complement strand
AAATTCGGCCGCACGTTTTTCGGGCAGGAAGATTATCGGCGGAAACGCAACGGAGAAAGCTCTGCTGGAATTTGCGGGCAGGCGCGGCATTGCCGCAAACGGAGCGGAGATTATTAAAAGTATTCCGTTTACGTCCGAGAAGAAGTATTCTATGGCTTGTGTTGACAGCGGAAGAAGGATTACCCTTGTAAAGGGTGCCCCCGAGATTATTCTGCCGCTTTGCGGCGAGTTTTATGATATACGCGGCGGAAAGCAGAAGTTTAAGCAAAGTGCTTTAAATGAAAAACTATCTGCAGCGGCAGGCGATGCAATGAGGCTTATTGCAATTGCCGCGGCGGACGGAAGCTGCGGCGACGAGCTCCCCAAAAATATGACGCTTATAGGAATAGCGGCGATTAGAGATGATGTAAGACCCGAGGCAAGAGCGGCAATAGCCGATGTTAAAAGAGCGGGGATTCAGGTTGTGATGATTACGGGCGACAGGGCAGAGACCGCCGCGGCAATAGCGAGAGAGGCGGGGCTTTTGACAAGCGGAGGAGTTATACTGACATCAAGAGAACTTGCGGCAATGTCGGACAAAGAAATAAAAATGCTTTTGCCCAAGCTTCAGGTTGTGGCAAGAGCTCTGCCGTCTGACAAAAGCAGACTTGTAAAAATTGCGCAGAAGATGAATATGGTAGTAGGTATGACGGGCGACGGAGTAAATGATGCACCTGCGCTTAAGCTTGCTGATGTTGGGTTTGCAATGGGCGGCGGAGCGGAAGCGGCAGCCGCGGCGGCGGATATAGTGATTCTTGACGATAACTTTAAATCAATCAGAAACGCGGTTTTATACGGCAGAACAATATATAAAAGCATAAAAAAGTTTATAAGGTTTCAGCTGACAATCAATGTGGCAGCTGTAACGGTGTCAATGCTCGGTCCCATTGTGGGTATCGAAAAACCGCTTGACATATCGCAGATGATATGGACAAATCTGATGATTGACAGCCTTGCGGCGATTGCCTTCGGCGGCGAGCCTGCCCTGAACCGCTTTATGGGCGAGATGCCGAGGAAGCGCGATGAAAGCATAATAGATAAAGATATGTGGAGTGCGATAGTGACGGACGGACTTTATATATGTGCGCTTAGTCTTGTGTTTTTTATATCGCCTTACATACGCGGCCTGTTCAGACCGGCACAAAACGATATATATTTTTACACGGGATATTTTACTTTGTTTATCTTTTTGGGGATTTGCAATGCGTTTAATGCGCGCTGTGATGGGATAGACCTTTTTGAAA
Organism: uncultured Eubacteriales bacterium; assembly: GCA_900555375.1. Classification (GTDB taxonomy): domain Bacteria; phylum Bacillota; class Clostridia; order Monoglobales; family Monoglobaceae; genus UMGS1820. The sequence continues at coordinate 4,784 of USLC01000050.1, read as the reverse complement.
ATCTTGCGCTTAACAAGCAGTTTTTAATTGTTATGGGCGGAATAGCCGCCGTTCAGGTGCTTATGACGTATTACGGCGGAAGAATACTCAGAACGGCGGGGCTTGATATGCGTGAGTGGACGGCGGTTATTATTCTTGCGCTTACCATAATTCCGATTGATATTATAAGAAAGCTGATTATGCGCAGATGTAAAAATCCGCGGCGGAATAGTTAATCAAAATTCCGCATAATATAAACAGATGGGAGGCGGTTGAATGAAGCGGTGTATTGCGGCTTTTGCTATAATATTCATAATAATTGCGGGCAGTATAAACGCTCTTGCCGCAAACGGAGTATCTGCCAAATCAGCGATTTTGATTGAGAAAGATTCGGGCAGAGTTATGTTTGAGAAGAACTCTGCCGAGAGGCTCCCTATGGCAAGCACAACAAAGATAATGACGGCGGTTGTTGCCTTAGAGAGCAATAATGCGCAACTTGACAAAGAAATAGAAATATCCGACGGCGCGGCGGGGGTTGAAGGCTCAAGTATGTATCTGCAAAAGGGCGAGGTTATGACTCTGCGTGACCTGCTTTACGGATTGATGCTGTCATCGGGCAACGATGCGGCGGTTGCCATAGCCGAGGATATAGCGGGCTCACAGGAGAAGTTTGCAGAGCTTATGAATCAAAAAGCGGCGGAAATCGGAATGGAAAATTCTCATTTTACAAATCCCAACGGATTGCCCGATGATAACCATTATTCAACGGCGGCGGATATGGCAAGGCTTTGCGCATATGCAATGAAAAATGAAACCTTCTGCGATATAGCGTCGACAAAAAGCTACAAAATAACGGGCGAGAAGACCGCGTATCCGCGAGCTTTGTCGAACCACAATAAACTTTTAAATATGTATGATGGCTGTGTCGGGGTAAAAACGGGTTTTACAAAGGCTGCGGGAAGGTGCCTTGTCAGCGCTGCGCAGCGCGGAGGAATGACGCTTATCTGTGTTACGCTTAATGCCCCCGATGACTGGAGAGACCATATGAGTTTGTTTGACTACGGTTTTTCAACGTACAGTTATACAAAGGTGGCAGACGCAAGCCGACCCGTCTGCGGCACGGCGGTTAACGGCTCTGCGGACGGAGCTGTTCCCGTTTACCCCGAGAGGGATATATACTATCCGACGGCGGACGGCGAAGGCTTTTCCGATGAAATTGAGATTCTTCCCGAGCTTTCAGCACCGATGAAAGAGGGAGAGCAGGCGGGAAAAATGCATATTACAATCTGTAAATCGGAATCAGGCTCAAAAATCGACTCGGCAGAGGTTCCTCTGGTAGTTAAAAGCGATGTTGTGTGTGCGAAAAAAACTGATGTAAAAAACACAAGCTTTACAAGGCAGCTTAAGCTTTTGTTTATGTGTTGGCTGAGACTTTGTTCGTAAAAACGTGGCATATTTCACATATGAATATTGCATATCATAATACCGCTGTGAACGCCTGTGAAAAATTTGTCTAATCTGTACAAATATGCGCTGTATTTGTGGTTTTTGTCTACTACAGAGAAAGAAAAAATCTATTGCAAAAAATTTTTTTTTGAGATATAATAATACCGTATAGGCTTGCCTATACGGTATTTTGATGTATATGAGAGGATTTGGTTCGGTGCTGAGATTGCAAAAATATCTTGCCGAATGTGGAGTGGCTTCGCGCCGCGGAGCGGAGGCTTTGATTCGAGACGGAAGGATTAAGGTCAACGGAAAAACCATTCGTGAGATGGGTGTTAAAATAGATGAAGAGAATGACGTTGTAGAGTTTGATGAAGCGAGGGTTAAACCTCAGACCAAAATGGTTTATATAATGCTTAACAAGCCCGTGGGCTTTGTTACCACCGTTTCCGACGACAAAGGACGCGATACGGTTATGAGCCTTGTGTCTGACATACCGATAAGAATTTATCCGGTCGGCCGTCTTGATTATGACACGGAGGGGCTTCTTCTGATGACGAACGATGGTGATTTGACATACAAGATTACACATCCCAAGAATAATGTTGAAAAAACTTATGTGGCTGAGGTCAGCGGAAACATAAGTATGGACACAATAATTCGCTTAAGAAGCGGAGTTGTTGTGGACGGGGTAAAGACAAGCCCCGCAAAGGTCGAGGTTGTCGGAGCGACACGCCTCGGAACAAAGCTTAAAATTACAATCCACGAGGGCAGAAACCGTCAGGTAAGAAAGATGTTTGAGGCGGTAGGCTGTGTGGTAAAAAGGCTTGTAAGAACCGAGGAGGCAGGGCTTAAGCTTGGGCACGTTCCCCTCGGAAGATGGAGAAAGCTGACCGAACCCGAGATTAATATGCTTAAAAAAATCGGCACGGGTAAAAAGAGTTCCGCTCAAAACAGCCGAAGAATTTTCAGTTCCAAAAACGGCGCAAAGAGCGGCAGAAACAAATCAAGCAGATAATTAAATTTATATATCAGCCGTTAAAACGGCAAGTACATTAAGGAGGAAAATTAACGATGGGTAAATTAAACGATTTACAGCAGAAGCGTTTAACCATTGAACAGGGCGGCGGCACTGAAAAAATTAAAAAGCAGCACGATGACGGAAAAAAGACTCGCCTTGCTTTTTGACGAAGGAAGCTTTGTCGAGGTTGACGCGTTTGTAACTCACCGCTGCGGAGAATTTAATATGGCTGACAATTCGGCTCCCGCAGAGGGTGTTGTAACAGGTTACGGAACGGTTGACGGACGGCTTGTGTATGCGTATTCGCAGGATTACACGGTTATCGGCGGTTCAATTGGAGAAATGCACGCGGCAAAAATCTGCAAAATTATGGATATGGCGCTTAAGATGGGCGCGCCGGTTATAGGTGTGTGCGATTCGGGCGGAGCAAGAATCCAGGAAGGCGTAGACGCGCTTAAGGGCTTCGGAGACATTTTTTATCACAATGCGATTGCATCGGGAGTTGTTCCTCAGATATCGGTCGTTTTGGGCCCGTGCGCGGGCGGAGCGGTCTTCTCTCCGGCGATGACGGATTTTGTTGTTATGGCGGACAAGACAAGCCATATGTTTATCACAGGACCGTCGGTTGTTAAGGCGGTTACCGGTGAAGACGTAAGCTTTGACGAGCTTGGCGGAGCCGAAACACATGCTTCAAAAAGCGGCGTTGCGGGGATAAGATGTGCAACCGAGGAAGAGTGCTTTGCTCAGGTTAAAAATCTGCTTTCGTATCTGCCTTCAAACAATCTTGAGACAGCGCCCGCATATGAGTGTACAGACGATCTTAACAGAGTGTCTGAGGCGCTTAACAATATTATCCCCGAAGACGGTGCATATGATGTGAAAAATGTTATAGCCGAGGTTGCGGACAACGGCGAGTATATGGAAATCTTTCCTCAGTACGCCGAAAATCTTGTTACTTGCTTTATAAGAATGAACGGTTCTACCGTCGGCGTTGTTGCAAATCAGCCGATTGTAAAGTCAGGCTCGCTTGACTGTGCGTCATCGGAAAAGGGTGCAAGATTTGTACGCTTCTGCGACAGTTTTAATATTCCGATTGTTACATTTACCGATGTGCCGGGATACCTTCCGGGAACAGAGCAAGAGTACGGCGGAATTATAAGACACGGTGCAAAGCTTTTGTATGCGTTTGCGGAAGCAACCGTGCCGAAGGTAAATGTTATACTTAAAAAAGCATACGGCGGCGCGTATGTTGCAATGAACAGCAAGCATCTCGGCGCGGATATAGTGCTTTCGTGGCCGACTGCCGAGATTGCGGTTATGGGACCCGACGGCGCGGCAAACATAATATTTAAAAATGAAATTGCACAGTCGGATAATCCTATAGAAACAAGACAGGCAAAAATTAAAGAATATACGGATAAGTTTACAAATCCGTATATGGCTGCCGCACGCGGATATGTCGATGATGTAATCGAGCCTGATTCAACCCGTCCGAGGCTGATAAGCGCACTTGAAATGCTTATGAGCAAGAGAGATTCAAAGCCGGCTAAAAAGCACGGCAACATTCCGATGTAAGGAGGTATGTTTTATGTCTTTATCAGAGGCTTTGGGAGAAGGCTTAATGGTTACGGCTGTAGGATTGATTATAGTATTTTCGGTTCTTATTATACTTATGCTTGTTATGATGGCAATGAAAAAGATTTTTTATAAAGAGCCGCAGGCAAACGATAAAAAGGCTGAGACTCAAACGGCGGATACGCATAGCGGCGAAACTGCGGATGCAGAGGTTTTAAACGAAGAGGACCCGAATCTGATTGCCGTTCTTGCGGCGGCGGTTGCCGCAAGCCTTAACACGTCTGCGTATAATCTTAAAATTAAGTCTTACAGACGTATCGGAAATAACGCTCCCGCTTGGAACAAGGCGGGGCTTAGAGACACTATCGACTCAAGATTTTAAGTTGTAACTGTATCACTTTGTGCAAGCTGTAACCGCACAAAGGCTAAGAATTTAAAGAAAGGTAGATTTAGCTATGAGAAAATTTATTATAAATGTAAACGGTACTTCGTATGAAGTTGAGGTTGAAGAGGTTGGCGGAGTGCCTTCGGCTGCGCCCGTTGCTGCTGCCGCTCCTGCTGCTGCTCCCGCTGCCCCTGCTGCCCCTGTTGTCACCGGCGCCGGTGAGCCTGTGACTGCCCCCATGCCCGGCACCATCCTCGATGTGAAGGTCGCCGCCGGTCAGGCCGTCAAGGAAGGCGATCTGCTGTTCATCCTCGAGGCCATGAAGATGGAGAACGAGATCTTCGCTCCCTGCGCCGGCACCGTTTCCTCCGTTGCAGT
>USLC01000049.1 GCA_900555375.1 uncultured Eubacteriales bacterium | reverse complement strand
GGTCTTTTCGTTATAGTTGCCCGTGCCCACTTGAGTTATATACTGGATTTCGTCATCGGTTTTTCTTGTGATGAGACAGAGCTTAGAGTGAACTTTAAGACCGTCGATTCCGTATACAACGTGACAGCCCGCATCCTCAAGTCTGCGGCTCCAGCGGATATTGTTTGCCTCGTCAAAACGCGCTTTAAGTTCTACAAGAACGTCAACCTGTTTTCCGTTTTCGGAGGCTTCGGCAAGGGCCTCAACAACCTTTGAGTTTTTGGCAAGCCTGTACAGGGTCATTCTTATGGATATTACCTTTGGGTCGCGCGCCGCCTCGCTCAGCATATTCAAGAACGGATTGATGCTTTCATACGGATAAGACAGCAAAACGTCGTGGTCAAGAATCTGTGGTATAACAGCCTCGTTTCTGTTAAGCTGGGGGGATTGCTGAGGTATGCGCTTGGAAAAGACAAGCCGTGTATCCTTGCGCAGAATGTCTTCAAGTTCAAACAGAAACGATAAATCAAGCGGCGCGTCAGAGTGAAAGACGTGCTCCTTTTCAAGAGAGCAGTATTTACAAAGCTTATATATCATATCGGGTGAAATATCGCGCGTCAGCTCCATTCTTACGGGGGCAAGCTTCTTTCTGAGCTTTACCACCTGCTCCATTTGGTCGCGGTAGTTTAAATCCTCGTCATAGACCTTTGAGACATCGATGTCCGCGTTTCTTGTTATGCGCAGCACAGACTTTTCTTTTATCTTATAGCCTTTAAATACCTTGTGCATAAAATGCAGTATAAGCTCTTCTGAAAGAATGTAGGCTCCGTCCTCATCGGGAAGCTGTATAAGCCGCGGCATTATATCGCTGAAGCACGGTATGATGCCGATTTTCTCTTTTTTGCCCTTTGACGAAAGAATGGCAAGAGCGTATATCTCAAGACCCTTGAGGAACGGGAAAGGCTGCTTTCTGCCGACAATCATAACCGACAGAAGAGGAACGGTCTCCTTTAAAAAATACTTTTCAAAGTAATCACACTGCTTTTTGTTAAGCTCTTTAAAGCTTACAAGCCTTACCCCGTTTTCGCGCGCCTGATTCATAGCCGAAGCGTATGCCGTGTCCTTTGCCCGCGTCAGATTTGTCACTTCTTTCAAAACGGCTTTAATCTGCTCTTCCGGGGTCATATTGGTTTTATTGTCGCGCGGAGGATTGCTTAAAAGCTTCTGGTCTTCAAGAGAGCCGACTCTGACCATAAAAAATTCGTCAAGGTTTGACTGAAATATAGATAAAAACGTCAGCCTTTCGCATAAAGGAACATTTGGGTTTTGAGCTTCCTCCAAAACCCTTTCGTTAAACTTAAGCCACGACAATTCGCGGTTTATAAAGATGCTTTGTTTATGCAAATGTTCCTTTTGCTCTTTTTGCGTATTCTTTTCATTCGCACTCATAGCTGAAGAATCTCCTTCCGTTAAAATTTTTAAGAAATGTTTTAATCTCCGAAACAAATTCCAACCTCCTTTGCCTGCAAGACAATCTCACAGTCGGAGGGAACAAGCTTAAGCTTTCCGGCAACCTCGCTGAGAGGAACGGCTTCGATTGACGTTCCTTTTACGGCGACCATCTTGCCGAAGTCTCCTTCCATAATAAGCTGAGCCGCCTTTGCACCGAGACGTGTTGATAAAACCCTGTCAAACGAGTCGGGCGCACCGCCGCGCTGGGTATGCCCCGGAACGGTTATGCGAACCTCTTGACCTGTTGCCTCGGTAAGCTGAGCGGCAAGCTCGTAAGAAACCGACGGAGAAGCGCTTTTTGCGCGTTTGCGCTTAAGCTCTTTCTTTGTCAGCAGACTGTCTTCTTTTGAAATTGCACCCTCTGCAACCGCTATGATAGAAAATCTTTTCTTTTGCTTATAACGTTTTTTCACCGCGTTTACGACATTTTCTATATCGTAAGGGATTTCGGGTATCAGAATCACATCCGCGCCGCCGGCTATTCCCGCGCTGAGCGTCATCCAGCCCGTTTTGTGACCCATAACTTCAACAATAAAAATTCTTCCGTGAGAGGCGGCTGTGGTGTGAATGCAGTCTATTGCGTGCGTTGCAAGGTCAACCGCGCTTTGAAAGCCGAAGGTCATATCGGTTCCCCATAAATCATTATCAATGGTTTTGGGAAGAGTAACAACGTTTAAGCCTTGCTCGGACAGCAGATTGGCTGTCTTGTGTGAGCCGTTTCCGCCCAGAACGACAATACAATCAAGCTTGTTTTTGCGGTAATTCTCTTTCATTGCCGTAACTTTATCAAGTCCGTTTTCATCGGGAACATTCATTTTAAAGGGCTGTCGGGAGGTGCCGAGGATGGTTCCGCCCAGGGTGAGTATGCCCGAAAAATCCGACTCTTGCATTTTCTTCATATTATTGTAAATAAGACCCTTATATCCGTCTGAAATTCCGTAAATTTCTACGTTTTCGATATTGTTATACAGCGATTTTGCAACACCGCGCATAGCGGCGTTCAGACTTTGGCAATCGCCGCCGCTTGTTAAAATGCCTACTTTTTTGATATTCATATTAATCTCTCCCGTTCTGATTTGCCGCCGAATACGGCTTATTTTTCTTATGGACTGCGTCTTATTACGGCAAGCTGTATTATAATTCGATAAATTAAATATAATTATAACACAAACCGATAAATGAGACAATTAACAGTATTTTAATTATATGTTAATTATAAATTAATGATACACCATATACAAAATCAGTATAACATTTTGTAAAAATAATTTCAAGCAAAAACTAAAATTTGGGCTTATATGTATAATATAATAGTAAAAGACAGCACAATGTGACCGATTTTTACGGCGATTTGTCTTGTATTTGTATGTATAAAGCAGTATAATACTTATATTAATATATATCAAAAATTATATATCAAAACGGAAGGGTGTAACAATTATGGTAGATTGGAGAAAACTTGGAGAAAAGCCGTATAAGCCTCTCGCCGAGCTGTCGCGCAGGGTTGCTGCGGACGGAGCGGTTTTGCTTAAAAACAAAGGCGATGTTTTGCCTATTACATCGGACAGAAAGGTATCTGTTTTCGGCCGGACGCAAATTAACTATAATAAGTGCGGAACGGGCTCGGGCGGCGCGGTTCATACAGAGTATACGGTAAATATTCTTGACGGAATATTAAATAACGATAAAATCAATATAAATACAGAGCTTGCGGAGGTTTATAAAGAATGGATTAAAAGTAATCCGTTTGACAGCGGCGACGGCTGGGTAATGCCCTGGGCACAGACGGAGATGGTTCCGTCTGAGGACATTGTAAAGGCGGCGCGCGCCAAATCCGATACGGCTGTTATCGTTATAGGAAGAACAGCGGGAGAGGACCGCGACTCAAAAGCCGAAAAAGGAAGCTGGTATCTGACAGACGAGGAGGAGGCTTTGCTTGAGGTTGTCTCAAAGCATTTTGAAAAAACAGCCGTTCTTTTAAATGTCGGCAATATAATGGATATGAATTGGGTTGACAAGTACGATATAAAGGCTGTGCTTTACATAGGGCAGGGCGGACAGGAAGGCGGCAATGCGGTTGCCGACTTGCTTTGCGGAAGTGTAAGCCCCGGCGGAAGACTGTCCGACACGATTGCTTATGATATTTCCGACTATCCCTCAAACAAAAACTTCGGAAGCCCCGAATGTAATATTTACAGCGAGGATATTTACGTAGGTTACAGATATTTTGAGACATTTGCAAAGGACAGAGTTATGTATCCGTTTGGCTTCGGCTTATCATATACAAGCTTTGAGTCTGAAGTGGCTTCGGTATCGGAAAACGGCGGAACAATAACGCTTAAAATTAACATAAAAAATACGGGAAAAAGAGCGGGACGTGATGTGGTACAGGTATACTTTGAGGCTCCGCAGGGGCAGCTTGGCAAAAGTGCAAGAGAGCTTTGCGGATTTGCCAAAACAGGGATAACAGAGCCGGGTGAGATTGAAACTCTTGAAATTAAAATAAAGGTTTCGGCGCTTGCGGCATATGATGACGGCGGAGTAACGGGAAACAAGTCATGCTATGTGCTTGAATCTGGCGATTATAATTTATATGTCGGTTCTGACGTGCGCGGTGCAAAAAAAGTATTTACATATCACAAAGACGAGACAACGGTGACGGAGAAGCTTTCGGAGGCGGCAGCGCCCGAGTTCGGCTTTGAAGTTCTTTGCCCAAAGAAAACAGAAAGCGGGTATGAGCCGTCGTATAAAAGTGTTTCCGTCAGAACGGTTGACTATAAAAAGAGAATAGCAGAAAATCTCCCCGCGGAAATACCGTTTAGCGGAGATAAAGGAATAAAGCTTACGGATGTTAAATGCGGCAGAAATTCGATTGATGAATTTGTTGCCCAGCTGTCCGATGCGGACCTAAGATGCATAGTGACGGGAGAGGGAATGTCTTCTCCCAAGGCGAGACCTGGAAGTACGGGAGTTTTTGGCGGGGTGACCGCGCATCTTGCGGATATGGGGATTCCGGTTGTTGCACTTTGCGACGGACCCTCGGGGATAAGAATGGACAACGGAGACACTGCCACAAGTATGCCAAGCGGCACGCTTATTGCCTGCACCTGGGATGAGGAGGCAGCAGAGAAGCTTTACGAAAATGTCAGCATCGAGCTTTGCACGCATCACTTTGATTCGCTTTTGGGACCGGGTATGAATATTCACAGGCATCCGTTAAACGGAAGAAATTTCGAGTATATGTCAGAAGACCCATTCCTGACCGGAAAGATTTGCGCCGCGCTGGTCAGAGGGGCGGCGGTTTACGGAAATTCAGCGACAATAAAGCACTTCGCCGCGAACAATCAGGAATTTAAACGGAGCAATGTGAATGCGGCGGTATCTGAAAGAGCGCTTAGAGAAATTTATCTTAAAGGATTTGAAATAGCGGTAAAAGAGGGAAAAGCCAAGTCGCTTATGACCTCATACAATCCGATTAACGGACATTGGAGCGCCTTGAATTATGACCTTAACACGGTTATTTTAAGAGATGAATGGAAGTATGACGGAGTTGTAATGACCGACTGGTGGCCGACGCTCAGCAAAGAGCCGAGCGAGTGTAAAAATTTAAAAGAGATGGTTGAGGCTCAAAATGATGTGTTTATGCTTGCGGCGGGCGCACTTACCTTTAAGAGCAATATAGAACAAGGCTTGGAAGACGGAACGCTTACAAGGGGACAGCTTCAGAGATGCGCAAAAAATATATTGAGATATGCAATGAACACACATTCGTTTGACTATTTTATTGAAAACGGCGGCAAGTTGAATTTTTCGCTTGCATCAAGGGTAAATGAGCTTAAAACCGTGTCTGAATACAAAGAATTAAAAGAAAATGAAGAAATGGATATAAAAATAGACGGAGCGGGCAAATATCTTTATTGCATTGAGTGCACGGCGGACGGAGAAGAGCTTGCTCAATACAGCATAAGAATTTATCTTGACAACGTTTGCGGACCTTTGGTTAATGTAAAAGGGGCACAGGGAAAGAAAACCACGGCATATCTTGATTATACATTTAAAGGTGACGAAAAGAAGATGAGAATTCAGTTCCCTCCGGCAATTAAAATACATTCGGTAAAAATAATGCATTAATAAATATTATATACGGGTCACATACTTCCCCCTTGCTGCATATCATAATGCTGACAGGGGGAAGTTTTATGTTCTATAAAAATCTCAGGCGCGGATGCTGCATAAAGCAGAATGAAGCTTTAAAAAAGGGCGACTTAAAAGAATGTGCCGATAAAAACCGCGCCTATGGCTTAAACTGCTGCAAGGAAAAAACGATATACAGGGATTACATTAATGAATGCGGCAAAAGATAATTAATATCAAGTTAAAGTTTGTTTTTGGAAAAATTTACAGCAATAAATAAAAGAAACCCGAGTTAAAACCCGGGCAGTGGTTCCGTACGGGACATTTATCCGAGTACGGGGGTAAAATGAAAAAAAGAGTGTTAGTTAATTGTGGTATAAATATATAATACACTATTTAAGCAATTTTTTCAACACTTATATTTGTTAAAGTTGTAAAAGTTTCGGCACGTAATTTGTCGATATTGCACAAACTACGTGCCGGATTATCTTTTTTACGACAAAGTTACCTTTAAAAATGTCTTTTTACCCTTTTTAATAATCATTTCTCCGTCCTTGAAGAAGTCTGAGT
>USLC01000048.1 GCA_900555375.1 uncultured Eubacteriales bacterium | reverse complement strand
TTAAGAATGGTTGACGGGAAGTGCGACAGGTTAAGCGAGTTGGGGAAGAACTGCGTCTCGAAGCACACTCCCTGATGGACATTATATACCGCTCCGTCCTTGCAGACGCGGTTTTGTTCTATCATGTTTCCGCTGTATATCTGAACGCCCGGAAGGTCGGTATACGTTTCCATTTTGATTCCGCTTTTGTCGCCGATAAATTCCGAAACCTTGCGGAAGCCTGTGCCGTCGAGGCAGAAGTTGTGGTCAAATCCGCCGAAAAGCTTAATCTGCTCTGCCTCGGATTCAAAAATATCCTTCATTTTAACGGGCTTGTTTAAGTCAAACACGGTTCCCTCAGACATAAGCACCTCGCCCGTAGGCACACAGGTCGGCTTGTTGGGAGTGTGGAAGTGCGAGTTTAGCATAATCGTGTGATTGTCAACGTTTCCGCTTGAATGACCGTTAAGGTTAAAGTAAGAGTGATTTGTAAAGTTTGCAACGGTATCTTTATCGCAAACCGCCTCGTAATGAATTTTAAGCGAATTTTCACGCGTTACGGTGTATGTAACGGTAAGCTTTAACTCTCCGGGAAAGCCCTCGTCACCGTCGGGGCTGACAAGCGATAAAGCAAGACTCGGTTCGTCACCGTCAATTTCTTCGGCTGTCCATACCTTTTTATTAAAGCCGCAGAGACCGCCGTGCAGATTGTTCTCGCCGTCATTTTTGGCTACCTTATACGTTTTTCCGTTTAAAACAAATTCAGAATTTTCGATTCTGTTCGAGTTTCTGCCGATTAATGCGCCAAAGCAGCCATTGTTATTAAGATATTCGTCAAGACTGTCTCTGCCGAGGACAACATCGGTTCCTCTAAATACGATTTTTTTGATGATTCCGCCGTAGTTGATGATTTCAACACCGAAATCATCATTTGCCTTTAAAGTGTATAAAGACACCTCGGCTCCGTTTAAACTTCCAAAATATTCTTTAGTTATCATAGTGTACCTCCTGCGATTTATATAAATTTATTGTTTATACTGTGAAAAGACTTCCCGTTATCAGCGAGAAGAGTATTACTATTATTCCGAGAACAATTCTGTAATAGCCGAATATTTTAAAGTCGTGGCTTCTGACATAGCTTACAAGAAGCTTAACCGCTGCCATAGAGACAAGATAAGCGGTAACCATACTGATAATCAGAAGAGACCATTCTGTCCCTGTCATCGCATAGTCGTTTGTAACGATTTTTAAAAGGCTTACGCCGAACATAACGGGTATCGCAAGAAAGAACGAAAACTCGGCGGCTATGCTGCGCGAGCAGCCTATCAAAACCGCACCGAGGATTGTTGCGCCCGAGCGCGATGTACCCGGAACAATGGAAAGAACCTGAAACAGACCGATAAGAAAGGCTGTTTTGTAGGTCATTTCGTTCATATCATTTATAACAGGCTTCTTGCCCTTACGCTCGACTATTATAAATGCCGCGCCGTATACTATAAGCATAACGCTTACAACAAACGGAGTTGAGATTGTGTCCATAAAGTCGTTAAGCAAAAGCCCGATAACAGCCGCAGGAAAACAGGCAACTATAACCTTGAACCACATTTGCCACGTGTCCGCCTTTTCCTCAGCAGATTTTGACGGCGAAAATGGGTTAAGCTTTCTGAAATACAGGGTTACAATCGCAAGTATTGCGCCAAGCTGAATTACGTAAAGAAAAATCTGCGAGCCGAAAAATCCGTCGGCTGTGTGCAAAAATTCGTTGACAAGTATCATATGTCCCGTGCTGCTTATGGGAAGCCATTCGGTTATACCTTCGACGATTCCGAGGATTATCGCCTTAAAAACATTGATTATAAACATAAGTGGTTCTCCTTTAAATTATTTAATATCATTTATATTATATGGCGTTGTCTGATATACAAAATAGTTCAGCCAATTTGAATACAGAAGGTTGGCGTGGGCGCGCCAAAGCATCATCGGCGGCTTTGACGGGTCGGAATCTTTGAAATAATTTTCGGGTATATCGATATTCAGCCCCTTATTTTTATCTCTGAAGTATTCTGTCGCAAGTGTATCCGCATCGTATTCGGAATGTCCCGATATGAAAAACTGACGTTCGCTTTTAGCGGTAACAATGTACACGCCCGCCTTGTCGGATTTTGCGAGAATCTCGAGCTCGGGCACTTTTGAGATATCCTCTTCGCGGAACTCGGTATGCCGCGAGTGCGGAACGTAAAATTCATCATCAAAGCCGCGCAGAAGAATCTTGTGCTTCTTTTCGGGCACAACAGTATGCTTATAAACCCCGAAAAGCTTCTTTTCAAGCGGATATTTAGGAATTCCGTAATGGTAGTAGAGGGCCGCCTGCGCGCCCCAGCAGATGTGAAATGTTGACGTTACGTTTGTTTTTGTCCATTCCATAATTTCGCACAGCTCGTCCCAATAGTCAACCTCTTCAAAATCAAGAGTCTCAACGGGCGCGCCCGTGATAATCATTCCGTCAAACTTTTGGGATTTAAAATCGTCAAAAGTTCCGTAAAACGTTTCAAGATGGCTGACAGATGTGTTTTTGGAACAATGGCTTTTTGTGTGCATAAAGCTGATGTCGACCTGAAGCGGCGAGTTGCCGAGGACCCTGAGAAGCTGTGTTTCGGTCGCTATTTTTGTCGGCATAAGGTTCAAAATCAATATTTTCAAAGGACGTATATCCTGTGTCAAAGCCCTGTTTTCTGTCATTACGAAGATATTTTCGTTTCCTAAGGTTTCGATAGCGGGCAAACTGTCCTGAACTCTGATAGGCATCCAATCACATCCCTTTTTGTATGTTCTTGTACGGAACTTAGTATATCACATTTGCTTTAATTAGTAAAGTAAAATTTTTATTAACAGGCATAAATTTGAAAATCGTTTCTCTGTCTCCGCGCGCATAAAATCTATCCGAGAAAAACAAACAGTGTGATAATTAACAATATTTTATTAAAAATAAAAAATATTTAAAAAATTTTGCAAATTCACTTGACAGCTTAACCAAAAAAAGCTATAATTGAACAGTAGAATTTTTCACCTTGACATCTTAGTGTTGACCATACTCAGAGGGGGGGTAGTACCATTGGCTGAAATCAGAGTTAAAGATAATGAATCGTTAGATAGTGCGCTTCGTCGTTTTAAGCGTTCCTGCGCTAAGGCAGGTGTTTTGTCGGAAGTCAGAAAGAGAGAACACTACGAAAAGCCCAGCGTAAGACGTAAGAAAAAGTCGGAGGCTGCAAGAAAGCGTAAGTTCAGATAATTTATCAGGGCGAGGGATTAACCCTCGCCTTTTCGTTTGTGTGTTTTTTTATACTCTGTCGGAAGCATCTGATACGCCTTTTTAAACTCGAACGAGAATTTGCTTTGGCTGTCATAGCCGACCGATTTTGCCACCTCCGAAACGCTTGCCTCGCCCTGCAGAAGCTCTGCTGCCTTCTCCATTCTGTGTTCTTTTATATGCGCGGCTATTGAATTTCCGTATATTGCCTTAAAAATAATCTTCATCGAAGATGGGTTTATCAGAAACTGTTTTGACAGCTCTTCTATAGTGATTCTTTTATCAAGATTTGTTGTAAGCGTATCGTGAACCTGCTTAATAAGTTCGATTTGTTCGGGCCGAAAGCCCTTTGCCTCGACTGCCTCGATTGGGTTCAGCCTGTAAAGATACAGCAAAAGCTCGTGAAGCTTAAGCTTGTAATAAGCCTCTTCAAGCTCGGTCGGTATGTCAAAGAATCCGCCGAAGATTCCCTTTATCGGCTCGTTCCCGGGAAAGATAGAAAATTCCTGCTTTGAACAGAATTTATTATATATAAGCTCTCCGTTAATCGGGGTGTCAGCCAGAAAATCTGTCAGAGAGTCTATGCTTTTGCCTAAATCAATGCAAATCGAAAGCCCGCTGTACTCTCCGTTTGGAAAGGTTAAATGAGTGCCCGAGCATACCCGACCCGAGTGTATTCCAAAGTCGCCGGCACCCAGATATACGGTAGAGCCGTCTTTAACCTCCCAGCCGATTCTGCCGCTTCTGCAATAATTTATTTCTATTATATTATCTTCGGGTCGGTGACAGCAGGCGGTTTCATTTAAACTATATTCGTAAAATGTTAAATCTATTCCGGGATAGAGGTTAAAGCTTTTTGTTTCTTTCATATGATATTCTCCTCAACAGTATTCTATTCGGGACAGGATATTTCCATCACCTTTTCGATTGCAAGGTGCAGAAGCCTGCTTTGCTCGCTGTCGGCGGCTTTATAATAAACTTCTTTGCCTTTTCTTTGGCTTACAATAAGATTGTTTGCCTTAAGCCGGCTTAAATGATGCGAAACGGCGGGGCTTGTCATATTTACCAAAGCCGAGATGTTTGTAACACATTCTTCGCAATGGCACAAAAGCCAAAAAATTCTCAGACGGCTGTAGTCTGACAGCTGTTTAAATACTTCGGCTACAATCTGGAAGTTTTCCGTCTTTTCAAGCTGTGCCTTTAAATGCTCGGTTTTTATTTCGTCCGTGTGGTGATGCGGAAGAGATTTGTTTGACATAAAAGACATATCCTTTCTTTTTTATATATTTAGTCCGTTTGGAAGTTCTTTTCGCCCATTTGGGAGAAAAGAGCCTTTTTGTATTGACATTTTGAATTTATTTTATTATACTGCAAATATAAAGATTAAACAAGTGTTTAATTGTTTAAAAGTTAAATTGTTTTGGAGGAATGAATTATGAAAAAGGCATATAAGATTGAGGTAGATTGTGCGAACTGTGCCAACTTAATGGAAGAGGCGGCAAATAAAACAAACGGTGTTAAAAATGCTTCAGTTAATTTTATGCTTCAAAAGATGACTGTTGAATTTGAAGATGGCGAAAAGCCCGAGGATATAATGCCGAATGTTCTTAAAAACTGCAAAAAGGTTGAGAATGACTGCGAGATATTCTTTTAGATTCCGATAGAAGCATTTGAAGGGAAGTGCGTTTATATGAATAAAAAGCAGAAGAGGATGTTAAATCGGATTATTGTCTCGGCAATAATGCTGGTCGCGGCCAGTATTATACCGAGGAGCGGTGCTTTATACATTGCGGCTGTTGTTTTATACGCCGCGTCGTATATTACGATAGGCTATGATATTCTTAAAAAGGCGGGCAAGGGCATAGTTAACAGACGTCCGTTTGACGAAAACTTTCTTATGGCGGTTGCAACGGTAGGAGCGATTGCACTTGCGATATATGAAAAGTCGGGCGACTTCGGCGAAGCGGTCGCGGTAATGCTTTTCTATCAGATTGGTGAGCTGTTTCAAAGCTATGCCGTCGGCAAAAGCCGCAGGAACATTACCGCGCTTATGGATATCCGTCCCGATTATGCAAATATCGAAGCGGACGGAGAAATAAAATCGGTTGATCCCGATGAAGTTGAAACGGGCAGCATAATAATTGTCCGCCCGGGAGAGAAGATTCCCATTGACGGAATCGTAGAAGAGGGAGAGTCATCGATAAATACGGCTGCACTTACGGGCGAGAGCCTGCCGAGGGACGCAAAGCCCGGAGACGAGGTAATAAGCGGTTGTATTAATATGACATCTGTTTTAAGAATCAAAACCACAAAGGAATTTGGCGAATCAACGGTATCTAAAATTCTTGAGCTTGTTGAAAATTCAAGCTCTCATAAGTCAAAGTCAGAGAATTTTATATCAAAATTCGCCCGTGTATATACTCCGTCCGTGTGCATAGGCGCAGCTGCGCTTGCAATTTTTCCGCCGCTTGTGCGTATAATTGCATCGGCTGAACCTATGTGGCATGTCTGGATTTACCGTGCACTGACGTTTCTTGTCATAAGCTGTCCCTGCGCTTTGGTAATAAGTATTCCGCTGAGCTTTTTTGCGGGTCTTGGCGGAGCAAGCAAAGAGGGCGTTTTAATAAAAGGTTCTAACTATCTTGAAACGCTGTCACAGGTAAAAACAATTGCATTTGACAAAACGGGAACCTTAACAAAAGGTGTGTTTGAGGTAAATGCGGTTCATCACAATAAGCTTGTAAACGAAAAACTGCTCGAATATGCCGCTCTTGCCGAGAGCGCGTCATCGCATCCGATTGCAAAAAGTCTTATGCAGGCGTGCAAAGTGCCGCTTGATACAAAGCGGGTTTCGGATATACGCGAAATAAGCGGAAACGGCGTAATTGCAAAGGTTGACGGTATGAGCGTTGCGGCGG
>USLC01000047.1 GCA_900555375.1 uncultured Eubacteriales bacterium | reverse complement strand
AATATAGTTAAATATCAGGATATTTACGCCGAGTGGGCGCCGAACGAGAAGGTTGCGGCAGAGGTTGCAATCGGCGCGTCAATTGCGGGCGCAAGAAGTATGTCGTGTATGAAGCACGTCGGCTTAAACGTTATGGCTGACCCCGTGTTTACAGTCAGCTATACCGGAGTGAACGGCGGATTGGTGTTTTGCGTTGCCGATGACCCCGGTATGCACTCATCTCAGAATGAGCAGGACTCAAGGCATTATGCCGAAGCATCTAAAATTATGATGTTTGAACCCGCCGATTCGGGCGAATGTAAAGAGTTTACAAAGACGGCGTTTGAGCTTAGCGAAAGGTTTGACACGCCCGTGTTTATCAGGCTTTCAACAAGGGTTTCGCATTCGCAGAGCCTTGTTGAAGAGTGCGAACCGACCGAATATCAGCTTAAGCCTTATAAGAAGAATATTGACAAATATGTTATGATGCCCGCAAAGGCGATAAAGCGGCACATTGATGTTGAGGCGCGCATAGCAGAGCTTAAGAAGTTTGCCGAAACAAGCGAGCTTAACAAAATAGAGGATAACGGAAGCAAAATCGGCGTTATTACGGCGGGAATAGCATATATGTACGCAAAAGAGGCGCTTGGAGACAAAGTTAATTATTTAAAGCTTGGTATGGTATATCCTATGCCCGAAAAGCTTATACGCGATTTTGCGGAAAAGTGTGATGTTGTATATGTGGTGGAAGAGCTTGACCCGATAATCGAGAAGCATTGCAGGGCGATAGGCTTAGATGTTATCGGAAAAGAGAAGTTTACTCTTCTTGGCGAATATACTCCGGCAATGATAAAGTCAGTAATACTCAACGAGGACGCGGCAGAGTACAGCGGCATAGATGAGGATATTCCCGTTCGTCCGCCCGTTATGTGTGCGGGATGTCCGCACAGAGGCACGTTTTATGTGCTTAAAAAGCTTGGCTTGGTTGTGTCGGGTGATATCGGCTGCTATACTTTGGGTGCGGTTGCTCCGCTGGAGAGTGTTGATACAACGATTTGTATGGGCGCTTCTGTCAGTGCGGCTTTGGGTATGGCAAAGGCACGCGGCAAGGAATTTAACAAAAAGCTTGTATCGGTTATAGGCGACTCTACCTTTATACATTCGGGTATAACGGGGCTTATCGACATTGTATATAATAAAGGTGCAAATACTGTTATTATTCTCGATAACTCCATTACGGGTATGACGGGTCATCAGGATAACCCGACAACAGGCTATACAATCAGGGGTGAAGAGACAGTTCAGGTAAATCTCGTCACTTTATGTAAAGCAATCGGTGTAAAGAATGTTGTTGTAGCCGACCCGTTTGATGTTAAGAATTTTGAAAAGGTTGTTAAAGAAGAGACGGAGCGTGACGAGCCGTCGGTTATAATCGCTCAGAGACCCTGTGCTTTGCTTAAAAAAGTTAAGTACACGGGAAAGTGTGTAATAAATGACAAGTGCAGAAAGTGTAAAATGTGTATGAAGCTTGGCTGCCCGGCGATTTCTTTCGACGGAGAAAGTATAAACATAGACGAAACTCAATGCAACGGCTGCGGACTTTGTTTTAACGTATGTCCGTTCGGAGCAATGGAAAAGGGGGAATAAGCTGTGAATATTATGATAGTCGGAGTCGGCGGACAGGGAACCCTGCTTGCAAGCCGGATCCTCGGCAATACTGTTATAAGCGAGGGCTATGACGTAAAAGTGTCTGAAGTTCACGGAATGAGCCAGCGCGGCGGAAGCGTTGTTACATATGTTAAGTTCGGTGAAAAGGTGTACTCGCCGATTATCGGAAAGGGCGAGGCGGATATCATTCTTGCATTTGAGATGCTTGAAGCATACAGGGCTCTTCCTTATCTTAAAAAAGGCGGAAAGATTTTGGTCAACACACAAGAAATTGATCCTATGCCCGTTATAACGGGGGCGATGAAGTATCCCGAAGACATCGGCAAAAAGCTTTCGGATAAGGTTAATCTTATAACGGTTGACGCGCTGAAATATGCCAAGGAAGCCGGAAATTTAAAGGCGGTAAACGTTGTGCTTATCGGCTTAATGGCAAAAAACACAAATATCCCTTATGAGAGATGGGTAGAAACAATCAAGACCTCTACACCGGAGAAGTTTTTAGAGTCAAACCTTAAAGCGTTTGATATGGGTTATCACCTTAAGTAAAACATAGTCAGTTAGGAGTGCAGTAAAAATGGGTTATTTTCAAAAGGAATCAGAATGTATGCCGCGTGAGGAAATAAAGAAGCTTCAAAGCGAGCGTCTCGTACGGCAGGTAAAAAGAATGTACGAAAGAGTTGAACTTTTCAGAAAGCGTATGAACGAAAAGGGCTTAAAGCCCGAGGATATTAAAGGCGTAGACGATTTGTCTAAGCTTCCGTTTTCTTACAAGCAGGATTTGCGTGATTATTATCCGTACGGATTGTTTGCAGAGCCGCTTAAGAATATAGTAAGAGTTCACGCTTCGTCGGGAACTACGGGCAAGCAGATTGTTGTCGGCTATACAAGAAACGACCTTGATATGTGGCGCGATTGTATGGCGCGTCAGTTTGCGGCAACGGGCGCAACCGATGAAGATATTGTTCAGGTATCATACGGATACGGATTGTTTACGGGCGGTCTCGGCGCACACGGCGGAGCTGACAGAATAGGGGCTACCGTTGTTCCGACCTCATCGGGCAACACCGCGCGGCAGATTCAGACTATGGCTGACTTCGGCACAACCGTTTTGTGCTGCACTCCGTCGTATGCGATGTATCTTGCCGAAGCAATAGAAGAGGCGGGGCTTAGAGATAAGATTAAGCTTAAAGCCGGCATCTTCGGCGCAGAGCCGTGGACTGAGGATATGCGCTGCGCGATTGAAAATTCGCTCGGGATTAAAGCGTATGATGTATACGGATTATCCGAAATAATGGGCCCCGGCGTTGCGTATGAATGTTCGTGTCAGAATGGTATGCACGTAAACGAGGATATGTTTATTCCTGAGATAATTGACCCCGATACAGGAGAGGTTTTGCCCGAGGGCGAGCAGGGCGAGCTTGTTTTCACAACCCTTACAAAAGAGGGATTTCCCGTTGTCAGATACAGAACGCGCGACATATGTTCGCTGAATTATGAGCAGTGTGAATGCGGCAGAACATTTGTAAGAATGAACA
This sequence comes from uncultured Eubacteriales bacterium, assembly GCA_900555375.1. GTDB lineage: Bacteria > Bacillota > Clostridia > Monoglobales > Monoglobaceae > UMGS1820. The sequence goes on along the minus strand of USLC01000047.1, from coordinate 3,366 downwards.
AGCCGACGGGCAGAAGCGATGATATGCTGATAATCAGAGGTGTTAACGTCTTCCCGTCACAGATAGAAGAGGTTCTTTTAAGAATAAGCCGCGGCGTTACACCTAACTATCAGATTGTTGTCGGCAGAGAGAACAACACGGACACGCTTGATATTAACGTTGAGATGAGCGAGGCTTTGTTCGCCGATGACATCAAGTCTATCGAAAAGGTTGAAAGAAAAATTGTATCTGATTTAAGAAGCGTTTTGGGTATCGGCGCAAAAGTTCACCTTGTAAATCCGAAGTCAATTGAACGCAGCGAGGGTAAGGCAAAGCGTGTTATCGATAACAGAAATTTGAGAGATTAGTTTAAAGGAGGGCTGATTATGGTAAAACAAATCAGTGTTTTTATTGAGAATAAGCCGGGCAGACTTATGGAGATGCTTAAGGCTGTTGCAAAAGGTAATATCGACATAAAGGCATTTTCGCTTGCCGATACGACCGAGTTCGGCGTTGCAAGAATGATAGTAAGCGATGCGGAGGCGGCAAAGCAGGCTATAAATGATGAGGGCGTAATCGTAAGAATCTGCAGTATAATAACGATTGCCGTGCCCGATGAGCCGGGTGCGCTTATGAGTGCGCTTGAGATTTTAAAAAGCAATGATATCTCGATTGAATATATGTATGCTTTTGCCGAAAAGCTTGACGGTGCTTCGGTTATAGCAATCCGAACGGGAAATCAAGAGCTTGCGGACGAAGCCCTGAAAAAAGGCGGAATAAAAGTTTTGAGCCAGGCTGATATAGAAAAGTTGTAATAATTATAAAGTCTCCTTCATAAAATTGTACAAATGATGATGCGAAGATACCAAATTGCATTTAAAGTACAATAGTGTAAGGAGATTTTGTTATGGTAGAGTATAATGTGTATCGCGACATTGCAGAAAGGACCCAAGGCGATGTTTATATAGGAGTTGTGGGTCCGGTAAGAACGGGAAAGTCAACATTTATCAAGAAGTTTATGGAGCTTCTCGTTTTACCCAACATTGATAACGAATATAAAAGAGAGCGCGCTCTTGACGAGCTTCCGCAAAGCGCGGGCGGCAGAACAATAATGACGACCGAGCCGAAGTTTATCCCCAACGAGGCAGTGGAAATATCGCTCGGCGATTCGGCGGCATTTAATGTAAGGATGATTGACTGCGTCGGATATATAGTAAACGGCGCACTTGGTCATATAGAAGACGATATGCCGAGGATGGTTCAAAGTCCGTGGTCAGACGAGCCGATTCCGTTTGAGAGGGCGGCGGAGATAGGAACAGAGAAGGTTATATCAGAGCATTCTACGGTCGGCATCGTTGTCACAACCGACGGAAGCATAACCGAAATCTCACTCGAGGATTATATCCCGGCGGAGGAGCGGGTCGTTGCAGAGCTTTCGGCGATAAACAAGCCGTTTGTTGTTGTGCTTAATTCGGTTCACCCCGCCTCTTCGGAAACCCGTCAATATGCGGCGGATTTGTCGGAAAAGTATGGTGTTAAGGTTATACCGCTGAACTGTATGAACCTCAGCAAAAGTGATGTAGACGAGGTTATGCAAAGTATTTTGTACGAATTTCCCATATGCGAGGTCGGCTTCTTTATGCCCGAGTGGATAACCGTGCTTGATGCGGAAAACTCGCTTAAAAGCGATATCAGCAGTGCGGTATTTGAATCGTTCGAGGGTGCGAGAAAGATTTCGGATATTATGAGTCTGCCCGACAAGCTTAAAAAATACGATTTTATCGAGGATGCCAATATCTCAGGGATTTCATCGGGCAAGGGAACGGCTGAAATCCGCATAAGCGTTGACGAGGGTCTGTTTTACGATACGGTGAAGAAGAGAACCGGTTTTGATATCAATGACGAGTGTCAGCTTTTAAACACTCTTCAAGAGCTTTCGGCGATAAAACAAAAGTATGATAAGGTAGCGGCGGCGCTTGAGCAGGTCAACAGTACGGGGTACGGAATTGTATCGCCGTCTCTTGACGAACTGACGCTTGAAGAACCCGAAATCGTAAAGCAGGGAAGCCGCTTCGGCGTACGGCTTAAGGCCTCCGCCCCGTCAATACATATGATATGTAACAAACAGAGGTTCTTAAACGCCGCATAAAATAAGGGTTTTCAAAGGCACAGAGTTTTTAGTTCTGTGCCTTTTGTGTTTAATACCAATCTTCAAATTCCTCGTATGCTTCTTGCAACCGCTGAATGTCGCCTTTAAGCAAAGCATTTGTAGTTTCTATGTCAAATCTTCTGTAATCCCACTTTGCTGTGCAAAAAGGCATACTATGAGGTTCAAATTTTGGCAAAACACCCGTTTCGTCAATCTGCTTAATATAATCCAAAAGTTCGCCCGGGTAGGTATCTTCAATAATACCCCATCCAGCTCCGTCTGTGATATACGGATAATGTGTTCCTGTTCCCTTTACCATAGGAGATATTGATAAAAGCTCAATATCAAATGTCCACCCTGCACCGTAGTCATATTCCATTGCCATCTTATCTCCGACATTTAACTTCAATGAAGATAATTTTGAGACATTGGGTGGAATAACATTTTCAATATGGTCATCCAAACTGTCAGACACATCTCCGTCATAATCAAATTCATATCTGAAACAATCATAAGTAATACCAAATAAATGGCTGCCTTGTGCCTGAAATGAACCAAGAATAGCATAACCTAACTTTGCCACAGTAGATAGCGATGAAACCTCAATATCTCGCCATAAATATTTTTCTAATTCCTGTAATTTAACTCTAAATTTATAAACATCAGCCATAAAACTTTCTCCAACCTATTTTCTAAATATATTATACTACAAAACCTTTGTATCGTCAATAAGTTTTGCTACAAAAAGTGAAATAATTTCACTTTTTGTAGCAAAACTGTTGATTTATTAATGGTTATATGATATAATACATATAGAATACTTTAAATTATATGTGAGTGAACAGAAAGAAGGCGAAGAAATGTCAATTACTAAAGAGCAACTAGAAAGACATATAAAAACACACACAGAGCGCTCTAAGGATGATCGGAATGCTGTTAAGATGCTTGGAGCATATTTGCGTTCGGATGGAAAAATTTTTGACAAATTTGAATTTGGAGATAAATGGCCTAATATTGATGGTACATTTGAAATTGTGCCTGAACCTAGAATTTCCAGAAGACCCACACAAAATTTTATAGTTCAAATAAAGGGAACTAGTGTAATCAATGAGACAGATGATGGAACAATTAAATATCAACTTAAAAGTCTAGCATTTCCAGCCTATATTGCAAATGAAGTAACTCTTGACCCTGGAATATTATTTCTCGTCATAAATCCAAATAAAAGGAATCAAGAA
>USLC01000046.1 GCA_900555375.1 uncultured Eubacteriales bacterium | reverse complement strand
CAATTCTGCAACATCTGTGATATAATAAAGAAAAATTTGTAAAAAGGAGTAAAAGGAAATGTTTTGTAAAAATTGCGGTACACAAATAAGTGAGGGAACAAAGTTTTGCCCGAATTGCGGATGTAATGAGGGAGTACAATGAATTGTCCTAAATGTAATAAGCAGTTAAGAGCGGATTTGTTTTGTGAAACCTGTAATGATTATCCGTATAAAACAGAGAAAACTAAAAATTCTCATAATATAAGCAGTTCAAAAACGTTTTATATAATTTTATGTTGCATATTATCGGTTGCGGTTTTGATTATTGGGTGTATAGCTGCGGACAAAAGCAAAATTAATCAAATCGTCAATAGAGAATATAACGATATTGTTACAGAAGTAAATAAAAAAGATTATTATTCCGCGATACAAGATTTAAAAAAGTTTAAAGAAGATTATGCTGATAAAAGCAAAAAAATCTCATCAAAAGCAGCGGAATTAGAGAATAAAATTGAATCGGGATTGTATAGTGACAGAAATTCAGAAGATATCGGAACGTCTTCTTGTAAAACATATTTGGAATACTATCCTAACGGAAAATATGCAAAGGAGATTAAAAAATCGCTTTCCGAACTGTCGGAAAAGCAGGCTCTGAAAAGCATTAATACTGCTAAATCGGATATTTCAAAAAATGATGTTTTGGCTGCAGATGCTGAATTACAGTCTGTAATTAATAACTCTTATATTTCGGACGAATTGAAACAGCAAGCCGATGAATTAAGCAAATCTATTGCAAATAAAGTTGCTGATGAAAAAGGCAAAAAAATGATACTCGGAACATGGACCAAAGCCACGGGCGTACAATATATTTTTGAGGAAAACGGACATATGTCAATGAAACTGTTACCAAAATATAACGCTTCGGCAGGGACGACTTTGGACGGGTTTGAGGTCAAAGGAATTTTAAAAGAAATAAATGAATGCGGACGTATTTTAAGAGGTGGCTTATGGGAATATAACGGTATCGCCACGCAGAACGGCAAACAATATGCAGCTTATACGCTTCTGTCACAGAGCTCATATTATAACTGTATTATTCCGATAGATAAACCGGATGAATTAGGCATAATTTTGCAGTCAGGTATAGGTGATATGAGCTATCTGTTTAAGTAAATAAAAACTGTCGGGGGAATACATATGAAATTTAAAAAAATAATGATATACATACTCATATTTGCACTTTGTTTTGGTTTGACATCTTGCGGATACGGAGTTTCAAACAGGAAGTTGCAAAAAATACTTGTTGAAAACGGATTTTCACAATCAGAGGTTAAAGATGTAAAGGTCGAGAAAGTTATTAATTTGGAAAATGCTATAAAGGGATTAGACAGCAGTGATTATAATAAATTAATTTTATTTAATCACGATAATAAATATATTCCCGTAATTGTAAATACCAAAACCCAAAAGTTAACTGATACAGTAACAAGATTTGTGCCTCTAAACGTAATATATGACGAGTTTCAGGTTTCCGATTTAGATACAAATATTAAAAATATGATTATCTATAAAAAGTATTTGGAAAACGGCTTGGGGGGTCTGGAAAATGCGGAATATGCAAGGGAATATTTAAGAGAAGTAACAGGGAAAAATGGGATTATTGATACAACGAAAGCGAGAAAGATTGTAAGCAATTCTGCTACACAAACATTTCCTAATATAAACTCCGCTGACGATATTACGATTCTTTTTGAAGATGATAATGCAGTACCTATGTATTATATAGGTACTGAAACCAAAATGGCTTATAATTGGAATGGTGTTTTCCCTGAAAATGTATATAATATATGGAAAGCAAATGCAGACAGCCGTACACAACAAACAATGATGGCTTTATACGGTCAACCATATGCTATGCGTACAGTTTGGGCAGCTCTTGATAAGGATTTAAACAGATTGGGAACTTATAGCAGCCTTAATGACGCTAAAAACAAACTGTTATCTAAAAATAAAAAGGATAAAACCGAAGACAAAAATAAGAATAACGAGCAAGCTAAAGATAAGAATAACGAGCAGGTTAATGATTCGCTTTTTCGAGTTCGTAAATCGGCAAGCGATGCTGCATCACAAGTAGGGGCCTTTAAAATTCTGGATAATGCAAAAAAGTCGGCCGATGCGCATAAAGCGGAAGGCTATAAGGTTTATGACAGTAAAGGAAATTTGGTTTATGAACCGTAAAAAATAAGTTAATGTAAATGCTGATTAATTGATATAAATGAGAGGATTGCCTTGAATTATTTTTTATAGTTTCTGTAACAACCCTCTCTATGTAAATCAGATTTTTCGTGCGGGTTAAAGGCCGCAAAGCTTGTCCGTATCATTTTCGGTCAGAACGGTGATTCCGTTCTCGCGGAGCATCTTGGCAAATACGCCTTCGCCGCGGATTTTTCTTCCGCTGAAGCTTCCGTCATATATATGCGTCGAGCCGCACGAGGGGCTGTTGTCTTTTAAAATTGCCGTTTTTATTCCGTTTTGCAAGGCGGTTTGAAGTGCGCACCTTGCGCCGCGGACAAATTGTTTCGTTACCACATCGCCAAGCCTGTTTATAACCTCTCCGTCTTTTATTTCGGACGGGATTCTCGGCGTGGACAGCCCGCCGAGAACCTCCGGACAGACGGGAACAAGCAGTCCGCGCTGTTTAAGGCTCTCGAAAGACGGATGGGTTATGAGACTGCATTTGCCGTCGTATCTTGTACACTTACCGTAAAGACAGGCGGAAACAAGAATTTTTTGATTTGTTTTACCCTCGTTCACGATAATTTTACCCCCGTTTTATTCTCAAATAAATTAAGCTGGCTTAAAACTATTGCCGCAAACATAATTATACACCCTGCAATCTCGACAGCGGTCGGAACATTGTGCAGCAAAATTATTCCGAAGATGACCGCAAAAACGGATTCCATACTCATTATAATAGACGCGGTCGATGGGTCGGCGTATCTTTGACCGAGGGGCTGAAGAGTGTAGGCAACGCCGCACGACATCAGACCCGAATAAAGCAGCGGTATTGTGCTTTGCAAAACCAAATCAAGCGTCGGGTGCTCAAAGATAAGGCACAGGGGTATGTTTATAAGTGCGTTCATAAAAAACTGAATGCACGAAAAGGCGATAACGTTTACATCTCCCGCGGTTATGTCTATCAGAATAATATGTATAGAAAACAGAACCGCGCACACAAGTGTGATAATGTCGCCGCGGTTAATTGACCCGCCGCTTCCGGCAACGCTTAGCATATACAGCCCGACAAGGGCAATAAGAGCGCACACAACCGTTTTAAGAGTAATTTTTTTACCGATGACAATGCTTATAATAGGAACAAAAATAATATACATAGCGGTTATAAATCCCGATTTTCCTGCGGTTGTATATTGTATACCCCAGGTTTGAACGGTGCTTGCGGCACAAAGAACCGTTCCGCAAAGCATACCGCTAAATATAAGCTTCTTTTTTGCCTGCGGAGAAGGAGCCGATTTTTTCTCGGTCACAATTGCAAGCGGAAGAAGAGCAACGGCACCGAGAAGCATACGGATTCCGTTAAAACTGTTGGGACCGAGAATGCTTGCGCCGACGCTTTGCGATACAAAACTTGCGCCCCATACCATAGCTGTAATCATAAGAATAAGACTGCCTTTAAGATTATTTTTGTTTGTCATTAGCGGTTCTCCGTTTCATTAATAGTATACCTGTATAATTATATAGGTTTTTGCGGAGAATTACAAGCAAATTACGGCAAAAAGTTGCACAAAAAGTCGTGCAAACGAGGATTAACGCTCATTTGCACGACATATAAATCAGTTTAATCGGCGAATGGTGTTTCAGTTACCGCAGTTGCAGCGGCTTTCGCGCGCGGTTCCGGAATTGCCCGAGCATCCGCATCCGCAGCGGTGGTTATTATCGTCAGCAGAGCTTCTCTGCGACGGGAAAAATTCGTCAATCGGGAATCTTATATCATTAAAGAGGTTGCAGGGATTTCCTTCCGTCGCTGATGGGCATTCCTGTGTGGGAATGCAGAAGTCAACAGCGTCAATTAAAAGCTGAGTATCTCTTTCAAGACGTATGATTGAGAATAATCCGTACGAAACAACAACGTGTCTTACATTGTCAGAGATAACAAGATCGTCATCAAAACAGCTGCAGATATTCTCGGGGAAGAAGTCAGCAGAGCCTGTTGTAGAAAGCGTTGCGGGCGTATCGTCGTCACAGTCGCAGCAGCAGTTGCAGCGATCCGGCTCTACCAATTTGGCGCTGAGAGAAACAGGTTCAACCGTTTCAACCACAACAGTCGGCATACCGGTGCACTGCCAACTGTTAGAGATATCACAGTTGCTTCCGCGGTTAAACTCTGACTTGAATATTTTAGAGTTTCCTTCCGAGCCGAAGAGTATTACGCGCTTATCAAATGTAGAAAGTCCGTATATCCTTGTGGGATTGCGAACGCCCGTAAAGACATCAAGCGTTGTGCGCACAAAGAATTTTAAATCAACCGAGAAATAACCGTTATTGAATGAGAGCGGTTCGATATTGGTATAAACCCAGATGATTTCAGCCTTTTTAAGTTTTACGTTTATTGCGTTATCTATTAACTCCTGGTCATCTTCGGTAAGATAAACTCTTGCGTTTGAAACGCAGTCACGGTCGCGGCACGAGTCATAAATCTGATTTGTGCTGATGCATACAGGTTCCGCAAACTCGGACGCACGGCGTCTGCGCGTTTGGGTAGCTTCATCCGCCGCATCCGCCGCGGCAGCCAGCTTCTGCGGCGGATGTATCGGGGGCTTCGCATACAGTGAAGCAATTGCCCGAACCGCTTGCGTTTCTGCGGTTTCTTTCATTTCTGTCACTCATAAAATTCAACCTTTCCGTCTGCAAATATATTAGAAAGACCGTGCAGGCTGCGGTCACTATTATCATATGGACGGGGATTGGTTTTTGTTACGAGGTACAGCCATAAAAATTCGGCTCTTGACAGCTAAAATTAAAAATTGTGCAAATTAACTAAAATTATAAAATATTATTGTTGATTATTCGGTTGATTTATAATTGGAAATAAGTTAAAATTAAGATAACGGAGGCATTATACATATATTAAATCAGACTTTGATTTATTGCGTTTTCGCCTCCGAAGCTGAGCTTTGTCCGCCCGTGACGCAGCACAGAACGGCTTTTAAATCCACAGACCTACGGGCAGAAAGGTTATGATAGTTATGAAATTGTATGACACCGCCAACATTAAAAACTTTTGTTTACTGGGACACGGAAATTCAGGCAAGACTTCTCTTGCCGAGGCTATGCTTTTTACCGCAGGAAACACAGACAGACTGGGCAGAACAGCTGACGGCAACACGGTTATGGATTTCGACCCCGAGGAAATAAAACGCAAGTTTTCGATAAGCACCGCCCTTGCCTCCTGCGAGTGGCACGGCGTTAAATTTAATATACTCGACACCCCCGGATACTTCGACTTTGTAGGAGAGGTACAAGAGGCCGTGCGCGTATCCGATGCGGCCGTTATCGTTCTCAGCGGAAAGTCGGGCGTAAGCGTCGGCGCGGAAAAGGCGTGGAAGTATTGCGAGGACAGAAAGCTTCCGCGGCTTATATTTATAAATAAGGTAGATGACGAGCGCGTTAATTATCAGGGCGTTATGCAGCAGCTTAAGGATAAGTTCGGTAAGAGAATCGCACCTTTCCAGCTTCCCATACGCGAGGGGGACAAGATAACGGGCTTTGTGAATATTGTAGAGCGCGAGGCAAGAAAGTTTGACGGAAACAGAACGGTTACGGCGGAAATGCCCGCAGAGGTCGGAGACGAGCTTGAAGAGCTTCGCAATATGATATGCGAGGCTGTTGCCGAGACATCCGAAGAACTGATGGATAAATATTTTGCGGGTGAGGAATTTACATTGCCCGAGATGTATTCGGCTTTGCGTGCCGGTGTTGCGGCAGGTGATATTGTGCCTGTTCTGTGCGGAAGCGCATATCACAAGCTTGGAATATCCTCGCTTATGAACGCGATTGACGCATACTTCCCCGCACCCGACAGTAGCGATGAATTTATTATGGCAGAGAAGAAGGACGGAAGCACATCACGCATAAAGGTTGATGTAAGTGACCCGATGTCGGCTTTGGTATTTAAAACCGTTGCCGACCCGTATGTCGGAAAGCTTTCGTACTTTAAAGTATATTCGGGCGTAATGACGCCCGACACCACCGTTTATAATATGAATAAAGATATAAACGAAAAAATCGGTAAAATATATGTGGTTAACGGCAAAAAGCAGGTTGAGGTTTCAAAATTGAGCGCCGGCGATATAGGCGCTGTTGCCAAGCTTACAAAAACCGCAACGGGAGACACGCTGAGCGGTCTTAACCATCCGCTTAAGCTTGAAGGAATAGACTTTGCAAAGCCCAATATGTCACTTGCCATTGTCTCAAAGGTGAAGGGAGACGAGGATAAGATTGCACAGGGGCTTACCAAGCTGCCCGGCCGAAAAGCGTTGCAGGCCGAGATCGAGCAGCTTATCTCCGAGAAAGACGGCCTGTATA
>USLC01000045.1 GCA_900555375.1 uncultured Eubacteriales bacterium | reverse complement strand
CCCGCCTCTGCGGCGGCTTTAATAAATCTATGTCCGTCCGAATTTTCGCCGTGCAGAGCAAAGAACAGTGCTCCGCCGTCTATCGTCCGCGTATCGGTCGAAACAGACTTTATTACCGAATCCCCGCAATCGCCGCAGTTTAAAACCTCGCCGTTCATTGCCGACGCCGCCTTTTTTACAGTAAATATACCTTCCATATCTTTTCAGCCCTCCGAAAGACTTAGTTTTCGCCCTGAATATTAAGCAGCTTATGAACAATTTCTCTCTCATCAAAATCAATTGTTCTGTCGCGAAGAATCTGATATGTTTCGTGCCCCTTGCCCGCAAGAAGAACCACGTCGTTCTTTTCTGCGATATCAAGCGCAAACTCGATTGCTTCAAAGCGGTTTGTCACAACCGTGTAGTCACACTTGCCCTCTTTAACGCCCGCAACAACGTCCGCAACAATCTTTTCGGGGTCCTCGCTTCTCGGATTATCACTGGTTACAACGCAATAGTCCGAAAGCTCTGCCGCTATCCTTCCCATCTTCGGGCGCTTGGTAACGTCTCTGTCCCCTCCGCAGCCGAAGACGGTTATTATTCTGCCTTTGCAGAAGCCGCGGATTGTTCTTATAACATTGTAAAGTCCGTCAGGGGTATGCGCATAGTCGATAATAACACTAAAATCTCTACCCGTTTCAACAACCTCTACTCTGCCCTTTACACCGCGTGCGCTTTTAAGTCCCTCTACTGCCTCTCCGAGAGAAATCCCCGCAGAGATAAGACAGCCCAAAGCGGTAAGCGCGTTGTAAACCGAGAACATTCCCGGGATTCCGAGGGCAACCTCATATTTTTCGTTTTTGTAATTTACGTTAAAATGTACACCTTTTTCCGACAGGACAACGTCCGTTGCACGCAAATCGCAGTCATTCTCGATTCCGTAAGTCAGCATTTTGTCGCAGGTTGATGTCTTAAGCAGATATTCCGCTCCGCTGTCATCGCGATTTACAACGCCTGCCTTTGATATGTTAAACAAAATTCCCTTTGCCTCAAGATACTTCTCCATAGTTTTGTGGAAGTCAAGATGATCCTGAGTTATATTTGTAAACGCACCGACATCATATCTGCACGCCGTAACCCTATCAAGGGCCAGCGAGTGAGACGAGACCTCCATCACAACATACTCTGCCCCTTTTTCAGCCATTTTGGAAAAAAGCTGCATAAGCTCAAGCGAGTCGGGGGTTGTATGCTTTGACGGTATTACCTCTGTCCCTATCATATTCTGATTTGTGCCGATAAGCCCAACTTTTCTGCCCATAGACTCAAGAACGGATTTTATCAGATATGTTGTGGTCGTTTTGCCGTTGGTTCCCGTTACCCCGATTAATCTGAACTTTCTTTCGGGATGACCGTAAAAGTTTGCGGCAGCCTTGGCAAGCGCAAGACGCGTATTTTCGCATATAATACAAACCACTCCCAGGGCGCTCATATCGCGCTCTGCTATAACGGCTATCGCGCCTCTTGCCACTGCATCTTCGGCATACTGATGCCCGTCTGTTTTAAATCCTGTAATACATACAAATATATTTCCGGGGCGAACCTCTCTTGAATTAAACGCAACACCCGAAACATTCAGCTGCTCGCTTCCGATTATCTCTTTTACTTCAATATCCGCAATAACCTCTGCAAGTTTCATCGTTCTCCATCCTTTCGTCTTAAAAGTTATTTTTCATTTATCAGTCTCTTGTATCTGCGTCCGAATACGTAAAATCTATAGCTATTATCGTTCCGGGTTCCACAATCGTTCCGGCTTCGGGGCTTTGGCTTGAACACGTTGCCGCACCATTGCCTCCCGAAACACCCTTTATTTTTACATTCAGTCCCGAGTTTGAAAGAGCCGCCGCGGCTTCTGCCGCCCCCATACCCTTTACGCTCGGAACGGTTATGCTTCTGTCCGCCTTTTCGCCGTCGGTATACGCAACAACGGTTCCGTCCTTTGCAAGCTTGACGTGCGCCTTAGGCAGCTGATCCGTTACTGTTTTTCCGCTGCCCTTTACGCGTATGCCAAAGCCCGCCTCTTTAAGCGCCGCCTCCGCCTCGCTTACCGACTTTCCCGATATGTCGGGAATTTCATTTTCTATAAACTGCTTTTCATCATCGTTATATTTCGGCTCTACCCCGATATACTGAAGCGTCTCTTCAAGTATATTCTTTACAACGGGGGCAGCTATTACACCTCCGTAGTATGGCATACCTGCCGGCGGCTGGTCAAGAATAACAAGGCACGCAACCTTTGGGTTATCTGCCGGCGCAAAACCGATAAACGACGCTATATACTTCTGATTTCCGCGCGGTATTTTCTCTGACGTACCCGTCTTACCCGCGATTCTGTAGCCGGCAAGATACGCGTTTTTACCGCCGCCCTTGGATACAACCGATTCAAGGATTGAACACATAGTTTTGCTTGTCTCTTCGGATATGACCTGTCTTACAACCTCGGGCTGTTTTTCTTCCATTACAATATTGTCCGAATTTACGATTTCGCGCACAAGATGCGGCTTATAGAGGGTTCCTCCGTTTGCCACCGCGCTGACCGCCGTTATCATCTGAAGGGGCGTAACGGTTATAGACTGTCCGAAGGACGATGTCGCAAGGTCAACATCCGTAAAGTTTCCTTCCGTAAAGCCCACGCCGTCCGTCTCTCCGGGAAGCTCGATTCCGGTCTTTTCAAAAAAGCCAAAGGCGCGAACTCCCTTTAAAAACTTATCTTTTCCTATCTTTTGACCAATCATAATAAATGCGGGGTTGCACGAATTCTGAACCGCCTCGGCAAACTTTTGCGTTCCGTGACCCGAACGGTTGGCACAGTGAATCGTCTCGGTTAAAACTTTAAGCGAGCCTCCGCACGTAAAAACATCGTCAAGCGTACAAGAGCCCGTCTCTATCGCCATAGAAGCCACGACCGACTTAAATGTCGAACCCGGCTCGTACGAATCAACAACCGCTTTGTTTCTGCGCACCACCTGTATTATTTCATTAAATTTATTTAAGTATTCGGTTCCGTCAAGGCTCTTTAACTCTTCCTTGGCATTGGGATACTTCTCTTCTATTGCGTCTGTTATTTCAAACGGTTTGTTAAGGTCATAATCGGGCTTTGTTGCCATAGCAAGCACATCGCCCGTATTTACATCCATAACTATAGCCGCCGCTCCCTCTTCAAGCTTATTTGACACTCTTGCATTTTCAAGGTGCTTTTCAACATAGCTTTGGATAACCTCGTCTATCGTAAGAACAACACTGTAACCGTCCTGCGCCTCTATATAACTTTCGTAGCTTGAGCCCGACTCGATTCCCGCGGTTTCCCTTGTGGTGACCACTCGACCCGGAACACCGCTGAGCCTGTCGTTATAAACGCTCTCTACCCCTTCAAGTCCTTGATTGTCGTCGCCGACAAAGCCTATTACGTGCGACGCAAGATTGTTAAACGGATAATATCTTTTAACGTCCTCAACAAAGCCAACGCCCGAAAGCTTATGGTCGTTTACGTAGTTTCTCAAGGCGTCTGCCTCGTCCTTTTCGGCTTTCTTTTTGATATATTCAAAACCGCTTTTTTTGTTTATTTTATTTACTACGTCCTCACTTTTAATATTTAATATTCTCGCAAATTCATCGGCTGCCGACTGGACAGTAAGCCCCGCCTTTTCTATTGACTTTCTCAGATTCTCGGGCGTTATGCTTATCGTCTCGACCGATACGTTGCTTGCCAGAACCTTAAAGTTTCTGTCATATATCTTTCCGCGTTTAGCGCTTACAGTGTTATCGCTTGTTTGCTGCTCAAGAGCGGCACGCGAAAGTTCTTCTCCCTTTACCGTCTGATGCCACGCCGTTCTCATTAACAGTCCCAAAAAGCAAGCCGAAGCAAGCGCCATAACTATAAGGATTCTTCTTCTGTGAACAGGTCTGATTCCGTTCAGAAATCCGCCCGATGTCTTTTTTCTGCGTTTTTCAGCCAAAATCCGCACCTCCTGCCAAAGCTCAAATATGCCGCCCAAGACCTATGCCGGGCGGCAGTTTAATCTGCAATACGGTTCTCCCTTACATACAGTATATTCACCGTAAAACTATTTTAAAACTCTGAAAGCGTTCATAAGTGTGCCCGGCACCCCCGTCACGGCACTTTGAGCGCGGTTTCCGCTGCCCACTACCGTTCCCTCGTCAGGCATATTCATATCTATGTAAAACTTTTGGTAAGATTCGGCTTTCATCATACCAAGCTCTTCTCTTGCATACTTTTCTATCTCGCCCATCTCAAGCTGCTTATCTATTTTGGACTGCATAGCCTGATTTGACGAGACGATTGAATTATATTGCTTCTCAAGGTCTTTTATCTTCTGATTGCTGCCGAGAATCGACGCATATCGATAAAGAACACCGATGCACAATATAAACAAAACCCCGACAGCCGCAAAAATTCGCCGTGCATCACGCGAGATTACAAGCTTTGTTTTTTTCTTCCGCAACTCAGCTGCTTTCTTTTGTGCGGGAACCTCTCTCTTGCTTCTTTCGGGATAATATCCCGGCATATCATATGCCGTGCTTGTGCGCGAATACATATCGCCGCGGCTGTATGAACTTCTGTTGTAAGTGTTGTGCGTACCATAGGCATTGGTGTTGTTTCTGTATCTTGTAGGTGTCGGCACAGCATATCATCCTTTCAAATATTATTTATATAAACAGCTTTTTACAGCTTTTCAATCACTCTCAGTTTTGCGCTGTGTGCTCTGAAGTTCCGTCTCAGCTCATTATCGTCCGCCTCTATCGGCTTTCTGCTTACAAGCTTTACCGATGGGCTTTTTCCGCACACGCAAACGGGAAAGTCCTTAGGGCAGGTACATCCCTGTGCAAGAGAAGCAAACGCCCTTTTTACTACTCTGTCTTCAAGCGAGTGAAATGTTATTATCGCCAAACGTCCGCCGCTTTTAAGACAGTCGGTGAAGTCATAAACCGCGTCCTCAAGCCCGTCAAGCTCTCCGTTTACTTCTATTCTTATCGCCTGAAACGTTCTTTTTGCCGGATGCTTGTCCGCATACCTCGCCGCCGGCGGAATCGCCGACTTAATTATGTCCGAAAGCTCTGTTGTGGTCTCTATCGGCTTTACCTTTCTCTCCGCACATATCGCCCTTGCTATCCTGCGCGAAAACTTTTCTTCTCCGTATCCGAATATGATATCGGCAAGCCTTTTTTCATCATATGTATTTACAACCTTATATGCGTCAAGCTCTGCGCCTCTGTCCATTCTCATATCAAGCCGCGCACAGCTGTTATAGCTGAAGCCGCGTTCGGCAACATCAAGCTGAGGAGATGAAACACCCAAATCAAGTATCGCCCCGTCGATTTTATCAATATTAAGTCTGCTTAATACCTTCTTTATATTAAAAAAGTTTTCGTGGCACAGCTCTTTGCGGCAGCTGTACGGCTGAAGCCTTTCACCCGCGGCGGCAAGAGCCGTCTCATCGCGGTCTATGCCAATCAGCATACCTTCTTCCGCCAACCGCGAGCATATAAGCGACGAATGTCCGCCTCCGCCCAAGGTTCCATCGGCATACACGCCGTCGGGCTTTACTTTAAGCAGGTCAATGCTTTCATTAAGGAGAACCGATATATGTTTAAATTCCATAATTCATCCTCCGTTAAATTCCGATTTGTTTTAATATATCCGAAATCTTATCCATATCAAACTCTTTCTCGGAATACTTCTTCCAGTTATCAAGGCTCCAAATCTCAACCTTTTTATGTTCGCCGACAACAACTATTTCTTTGGTTAAGTCGGCATACTCGCGTATTTGCGGCGGAATAACCGCTCTGCCCTGCGAATCAAGCGAGCATTCGGCAGAAATCTGCTGAATGTATCTCATAAGCATCGCTTTATCCTCTGCCGCAACGGCGTTTACGCGTTCCATAAACGCCTCCCATTCGCAAAGAGGATATATACAGGCGCACTTTTCCTCGCCCACGGCAACGACAAAGGTCTCGCCCAGGGTTGCCCTGAACTTTGAAGGTATGTTGACTCTGCCTTTTGCATCTATATTTTGTTCATACTTACCTACAAGCATCTTTGCCGCCTCCTTTCGCAAAGCTTTAAAAGCAAACTGCAATTCATACACCTAAAGCATTCCGTGTTTTTAGTTCTGCATTTTGCTCCACTTTGATACATTTCGTTCCACTTTTCTTTATTGTAATATATTTATCGGAAAAACGCAAGTGTTTTTTCAAAAAAATTTTTGTTTCTCTTCTGTGAGCAGTTCTGTCCGGCAAATTTCCCGGAGCTGCAGTGTAAAGCCATCCTGTTTCTGCCAGGTGTCCAGCAAAAGCATCGGGTTGAGACTGGCACTGCTTCCGGCAGGGAGACAAAGCCGGATCTCCAATCCCTCCGGGGACTCCACCGCGCCTTCGGCCGTCACCATCGGCTTTAGGTCTACCGTTTTCATACCGCCCTTTTTGGTGCGCTTTTCAGTGATGATTTCCGGCTGCGCGAGAAATGCGTCCAGTGCGCGGTGCAGCTGTGCCGGCGCTTCACTGGAAGCCGTTATCCTATATCTGGCAAACGCCATTTTTTTAAACGCCAGGATTCCGTCTCCTGATTCCTGAATACACAAGCC
>USLC01000044.1 GCA_900555375.1 uncultured Eubacteriales bacterium | reverse complement strand
GAGCCGCGGCGGTGCAAGCCGGGCCCGCATTCAGGCTACGGATGGCCTGTCGGTCAACATCAAGACCCCGGCAGAGATCAAAGAGGGTCTGGATCAGTATGTCATCGGGCAGGACGAGGCAAAGGTTGCGCTCTCGGTGGCGGTTTACAACCACTACAAGCGCATTTATTTCGGCGGCGACGAGGACGTGGAGCTGCAGAAAAGCAATATCCTGATGATCGGTCCTACCGGCTGCGGCAAAACTTTTCTTGCCCAGACCCTTGCAAAAATGCTTAATGTTCCTTTTGTTATTGCCGATGCAACATCTTTGACAGAAGCGGGATATGTGGGTGAGGATGTTGAAAACATTCTGCTTAAGCTTATCCAGGCGGCAAATTATGATATAGAGCTTGCCGAAAAGGGGATAATTTATATCGATGAGGTTGACAAAATCTCAAGAAAGTCAGAGAATCCGTCAATTACCCGTGACGTCAGCGGTGAAGGGGTTCAGCAGACGCTTCTTAAAATTCTTGAAGGAACCGTCGCTTCTGTTCCGCCGACAGGAGGAAGAAAGCATCCTCAGCAGGAATTTATTCAAATAGATACCACAAATATTCTCTTTATCTGCGGCGGTGCGTTTGAAGGAATCGATAAGATAATTGAAAGCCGTGTAAACAGTAAAACCCTCGGCTTCGGCGCAAAGGTTGAAAGCAAGAAGGATAAGAACCGCGGCGATATTTTAAAACAGCTTGAACCTACCGATTTGCTTAAATTCGGTCTTATACCCGAGCTTATCGGCAGACTTCCGGTTGTTACCACGCTTGATTCACTTAACGAAGATGCGCTTTGCTCTATACTGACAGAGCCGAAGAATGCGCCCGTTAAACAGTATAAGGCTTTGCTTGCAATGGATAATGTAGAACTTGAGTTTGAGCCCGATGCGATTTCGGCTATAGCCAAGCTTGCCGCAGAGCGCAAAACAGGAGCAAGAGGCTTAAGAACGATTTTAGAGGATATTATGCTGGATATTATGTACAGTATTCCGTCAGATCCGACGATTGAAAAGGTGGTTGTAACGCGTGAGTGCGTAGAAAAAAAGACCAAACCTCAGCTGACCTATAATATAAACAGAAAGGCAGAAGAGGTACACAAACTCGAAACTCCGAAAACAGAGCCTATAGACAAAAACGGTCTTAATGCAGGTTAAAGTAATAAGCGATGCATTTTAAATCAAAATGCATCGCTTATTTTATAACTTTTATCAATTATTCAGCATCATCGGGCATTTCCCAGGTGTGATATACGTTTTGAACATCGTCGTTTTCTTCAAGCATATCGATAAGTCTTTCCATCTTTTTTGCATCTTCTTCATTATCGATTGAAGATGTGGTCTGCGGAATGTAATTGATTTCTGCCTGAACAAAATTATAGCCTTTTGCGTCAAGTGCGTCACGTGTTGAACTGAAAGCCTCGGGAGATGTCATAATCTCATAGCAATCGTCTTCTACATTAAAATCATCCGCCCCGGCATCAAGTGCGTCCATCATAAGAGTATCTTCGTCTATGTTGTCTGCCTTTTCTATTACGATAAGACCCTTTTTGTCAAACATAAAACCTACGCAACCCGTCTGACCGAGGTTTCCGCCGTTTTTGTCAAAGTAATGACGAAGGTCACCCGCGGTTCTGTTTTTGTTGTCTGTAAGGGTTTCTACGATAACTGCGATTCCGCAGGGGCCGTAACCCTCGTAAACCATCTCAAAATAATCATTTGCGTTGCCCTCGCCCGAAGCTTTTTTGATGCTTCTTTGAATGTTATCGTTGGGCATATTGTTCGCCTTTGCTTTTGCGATTACATCGCGAAGCTTAGAGTTTGAATCCGGGTCGGGTCCGCCCTCTTTTACCGCAACCATAAGCTCGCGGCCGATCTTTGTAAATATTTTACCTCTTTTTGCGTCTATAGCGCCCTTTTTTCTTTTAATAGTAGCCCATTTGGAATGTCCTGACATAAGTACCTCCTGTAAATTCGTTTAATAGTATCGTATGTTTTATAAAATTGACGGCTGCAGCAGATTAAAATATCGGCTGCAGTCAACAAGATTAATCGTTGTTATTGCCTGCGTCCTCAGCGATTTCTTTAATAGAAGTTACAAGACCCGCGAGCCCCTGAATCTCTGACGGAATAATAATCTTTGTCGCTTTTCCGTCGGCAGCCTTGGCGAATGCTTCAAGACTTTTAATGGCGATAACCGCTTCTGACGGAGAAGCATCATTAAGCATTTTAAGTCCTTCGGCGGTTGCCTTCTGCACATCAAGTATTGCTTGAGCCTCACCTTCGGCGATTCTGATAGCGGCTTCTTTTTCTGCCTCGGCTTTAAGAATCTGAGACTGTTTTTCTGCCTCTGCCTGCAGAATACGCGATTCTTTTTCGCCCTCTGCAACAAGAACAGCTGACTTCTTTTCGCCCTCGGCACGCAGAATTGCTTCGCGGCGTTCGCGCTCTGCCTTCATCTGCTTTTCCATTGCCTCACGGATGCCCGCCGGGGGAATGATATTTTTAAGTTCTACTCTGTTGATTTTTATACCCCACGGATCCGTTGCCTCGTCAAGAATCGAACGCATCTTTGTATTGATTATATCTCTTGACGTTAAGCTTTCGTCAAGCTCCATATCTCCGATTATATTGCGCAGAGTGGTCGCCGTAAGATTTTCTATAGCCGACATAGGAAGCTCAACCCCGTAGGTATAAAGCCTCGGGTCGGTAATCTGAAAATACACAACGGTATCTATCTGCATCGTTACGTTATCCTTTGTGATAACGGGCTGCGGCGGAAAGTCAACAACCTGTTCCTTAAGGCTTACCTTTTTAACAACTTTTTCAACCACAGGAATTTTAAAATGCAGACCTACGCTCCAGGTAGCGTGAAAAGCACCGAGCCTTTCGACTATATAAGCGTGCGCCTGCGGAACGATTTTGATGTTTGAAATTATCACAATAATTAAAAGTATCAAAATACCAATTAATAACGGCATTTATTTTCCCTCGCTTTCTTTAAACTCACCTTCGTTTATAACGGATACAACGAGATGTGCCCCGGCAATTTCTTCAACCCTTACCTTTGTGCCCGCGGAAACATTTTGCTCATCGCGAACCTGCACCGACCAGGTTTGTCCGCCTACCTTAACCTCACCCTTGCCCAAAATGGGGTCTGTATCCTCAACAATAACACCTGTTTTGCCAATCAACATATCAGCGTTTGTGGGTATTTTTTTCGTCTGTCTGAAACGTTTGCACAGCTGAGCCGTACACAAAAGAAGAATAAAAGACACAACAAGA
Source organism: uncultured Eubacteriales bacterium (assembly GCA_900555375.1). Classification (GTDB taxonomy): domain Bacteria; phylum Bacillota; class Clostridia; order Monoglobales; family Monoglobaceae; genus UMGS1820. The sequence continues at coordinate 3,432 of USLC01000044.1, read as the reverse complement.
AAAATGACAAGCTGTGTTGACGTTTCTGCCCCGAAAGCGGCGGCCGTTGCCGCAAAGACCGCGCCGATTGCAAGCCAGACGGAAACCAAAGCGGTTGTAACCGCTTCGATAATTCCCAGCAGAAGCGCTGCAATAAGCCACATTACTACGGGCATAGTTCTCACCTCATATTCAATTTAAATTCGGTCATACGCAGATTAATACGAGCGTTTATAGCCGCCGCTGCGCTTGCTGTCGTTGCTTCTCTTTAGATCCTGAAATTTTTCATCACTGTCCTGCTTGAACTTTTGAAGCATATCATCAAAGCTCATATCGGACGAACGTTTGCCGAAGGCAAATTCTTCGGGCGGTTTGTGAAAATCGGTTTCGTGTTTCTTTGCGCTCTGTCTGCGCCCTTTTTTGTCTCGTTTATCACTTTTTGCGGCAGAACTTTCTGCCATCAGCTGTTTGATAGAGAGGCTGATTTTACCGTTGTTTGTACCGATGACTTTAACCTTAACTGTCTGACCTTCTTTAAGGTGGTCTTTAACATCGTTTACATATTCAGTCGAGACCTCTGAAATATGTACAAGCCCCGTCTTTCCGTCAGGAAGCTCGACAAACGCGCCGAAAGCCGCGATGCCGCTTACTTTACCTTCTAAAACTGTTCCTACTTCAACCTGCATATTTAAACTTATTCCTTCCCGGAGGATTTCTCCTCATATGTATATATTATTTATTGCTATTATCTTCACTTTTATTAGAATCAACAAAGACCCTCTCGTTAGGACGCACAAGACCAAGCTGTTCGCGGGCTATGCGTTCGATATATTCGGGGTTTTGCAGATTGTCAACCTGCTGCTTAAGATTGTCCGATTGCTGCTGAACCTCTTGAATCTTACTGTCAAGCGCGTCAATCTCTTTGTTCTTTGCGTTTATTGTAAACTGCTGTGAAATCAAGGTCCAGACAAGGGAAAGACCGATAATTACGACAACTGCCCATACGGCAAGCTTTTTCGGGTCTTTTTTATAAGTGTATCCGGATTTGACCTTTGATGAAGCCTTTGCGGCAGGATTTTTCCCGGTGGATTTTTCGCTATTCGGTTTATCCATATATGTCACCTCTTTGCCGCAGCCGACATTAATTAATATTTACAAACAGCGGCAATTTTATAAATGAATATAAAAAACCACTGTATAAATATTATATACTATCAAAATTAATTTGTCAATGACCGCGTATGCAAATAAATCAACATTTTATGACTTTCTTTTTGCTCTAAATTTATGAGGTCTGTCAACTGCGCGTTTAATAAGTGATTTTATTGCCGAAATAAGCGGATAAAGCATATGTGTACAGATTAATTTAAAAGGATATGTAACGATTTTTGCGGCGGTAAAAACACCTTTTGCGGCAACCGAATATACAGCCGTCATAAGATTTACAAAACGGTTCTTTATGACAAGCCGATAGATTCCGAAGGCCGCCGCCGCTGTTATTATACTGTACACCCTCAGCCTTCCGTTGTTCTTAAGATAAGACAGGGCAATAATAAGTATGCCCGATATAACGGTAAAAATAATATCCTGAATATTTATCGCTATATCGCCCGAATGTAAAATTCTGCGAAAGGTTTTGATTATATCATATAAAAAAGCCAGTATTATTCCAAGAAGGAACGACTGCATAAAGTAGCCGAGATCCGGACCGAAGGTAATTTGCATAGATTTTATGTCACCTCGTTTGGCGCGGCCTATCTGAACAGTTTGCCGAAGAAGCCGCGGTTTGAGTCATCGCGTACTGTGTCGCTGTACTGAATTTCGTCTATATCGCCGTCGATTATCAGCTGACCGTCGTCAACATTCAGGCGGCTTATCCTGAAGTCCGCACCCGTGACCGTCATTGTTCCCATTTCGGTCACAATCACAACCTTCTCTTCGTCAAAGCTCTCAACATCGTCAACTGCGGTGACGGTTATTTGTTTGCGGTTGTCTATTTTAACGGTGTGTGTTCTTGTGCTCTCTTCCATAGTCTGCTCCATTCCGCCGCGGTGCGGCAAGTGTTTTGTTTTGCGGACATATTCCGCGTATGTTTTATTTATATTCGCATAATTAAGAATAAATGATTAATATAAGAAGAAGTTTATTTGTGAACGGATAGTGGATTGCGTTTTTTAAAAATTTGATTTATAATTTAGGCTAAAGAGGTGAGTAAAAATGAATTTAAGCAAGAACGGAGAGCTTTTGCGCGATTTAAGAAAATCAAGGGGAATGACGCAAAAGCAGGTTGCGGACAGACTGGGCGTTTTGCCAAAGACAGTGTCAAAGTGGGAGACAGGCAACGGCTTCCCGGATGTTTCGTGCGTGACAGAGCTTTCTGAGGTGCTTGGGGTAAGCGCCGAGACAATTCTTAAAGGAACGCTGAATTAAAATGATGAGGAGGCGGGAAATGTGAAAAAGACAGAATTTTACGTATGCCCTCACTGCCAAAGTATTATGCAGGGAACGGGTCAGTGCCGCGTTTTATGCTGCGGCAAGACGCAAGTCTTACAGCTTTGATGTCAGCCTTTGCAAGGGCGTATATCGGTGAAAGCGGCAACGAAAATATGATGTGCGATAAAATTGCGTGCTCGCTTTTTACGGATGAAGAGTTTGAGCGGATAAAAACCTATATTAAAAACAGCGGAGAAGATGTTGATAAATATGTAAGGACATATCTTGCGCCCACGCCGTATGCCAGAGCTGTATTCTGCGATGAGTCGGTAAAATCCGCCGTTCGGACGGGAGCAGAGCAATATGTGATAATCGGAAGCGGCTATGACACCTTTGCACTTAAAAACAAATATGACATAAATATATTTGAGGTCGACAAAAAGAAATGATATCGGATAAGCTTATGCGTATTCGCCGTGCGGGATACGAACTTCCCTCAAACACAAAACTTATACCTGCCGGGGCATCGCTGAGAAGTCTTAAAGATATTCTTTTAAAAAACGGATTTAATAAAGATAAGAAAACGGTTGTATCGTGTATGGGGCTTTTATATTATCTCTCGGCAAAAGAGGTGAGAGAGCTTTTTGACACTCTTTGCAAAATATTGCCGGACGGAAGTGAAGTGATATTTGACCTGCCCGACGCACATTTGTTTTCTTCAGGCGTGCCGAGGGTTAAAAATATGATTGAGATGGCAGATAAAAGCGGAGAATCGATGAAATCCTGTTTCGGTTACAGCGAGCTTGAAAAGCTTCTTGAAGGGTATGGCTTTTTAATTTACGAATTTTTAAATCCCGAGGAAATACAAAGCAGATTTTTTAATTCGTCGGACGGTGAAATGACTACGTTTGAGTGTATTAATTATGTTCACGCGGTTTTAAAAAAGCAATTTTGATACAGAATGCGGTGTCAAACAAAAAATACTGAAATTTAGTAAAAAACGGTGAAAAATTTGCTTAA
>USLC01000043.1 GCA_900555375.1 uncultured Eubacteriales bacterium | reverse complement strand
GCAACATCAGAGTATATGTTCTTAAGTTCAAGCGTTGTTAAAGAGGTTGCAAGATACGGCGGCTCGCTTAAAGGTCTTGTGCCTGAAAATCTTATACCTATCATACATAATCGCTGCAGTATTGCTGCTGATAAAAAGCTGTAAAAAATACTTACTTTTTAGGAGGATACAATAATGGATGGATTAGAATTATTGGATGAATTGGAAGAGGTCATTGCGCAGGGTGCCGGGGTTCCTTTTTCGGGTCGCTGTATTTTAGAAAGAGATGAGCTTATGGATATCGTTCAGGATCTTAAGCTTAAGCTTCCCGATGACTTAAAGCAGGCAAAATGGATTAAAGAAGACAGACAGCGCATATTAAACGAGGCGCAGACCGAAGCCGATGAGATAATTAAGGCTGCAAACGAAAAGGGAATCTCGATGATAAACGAACACGAGATTACTCAGCAGGCTATGGAGCAGGCTCGTCAGATTATTGACAAGGCTAAGGCTGAAGCAAAGGAAATTATTGATTCTTCCTATAATTATGCCGACCGTCTTTTGGAAACCGTTGAAAAGGTCAGCGTTTCTTCTATGAAAGAGCTTGAACAGTGCATTTCAATTGTTCGCAGTAACCGCTCTGAGCTTCGCAGCAACGATAGTGCGTCGGTTGTAAACGAAGAGCCTCCGGCTGAAGAAGTTGAATAATAAAAAATAATTAAGACCGCCAAAATTTTTTGGCGGTCTTATTGTTTTTAATCATATTTTACGTTTCAGACACCACAATCAGCCTTACTCTGGAGGCTCCCGTTGTAGTTTCGTCTTCAAACACCGTACAGCTTAAATCCTTATACTGTGCCATTAAATCATCGATCGAAATCATAACATATTCCGAAGAAGAAACCGAGCTGCGCTTATAAACGGTTACTTTATCACTAAGCTTGCTTGTTTTATTGTTTATAACAATTTTATCAGACGAAACACTTGTAATCTTTCCGTTTTCGGCGTGCAGCGAATTCATTATATCGGGGGACGCTATGTTTCCCGATATTTTAACCGCGTCTCCCTTTGAGATGCTGAACTTTCCTCTTGTTGACACGGTATATCTGCTTCCGTCTGCAAGAATATCATAGCTGCTTGAATTTCCGTTAGTTTTAGCATATGTAACAAGACCGTATGTGTACGAATCATTTGTCACATTGTCCAGTATAAGCGTATCAATTGCACCCGATGAGTTTTTGTGCAGGTACAATATCTTTTTGCTGTCTATCTTGACCCCGTCAATTCTCGGGCCGAAGACTTTTGCGTATGCCGATGTATATGTCTTATCCGTTGTGCCAATATCCAATATATCCACATTTGACGCAATCGCCGATGAGCCTATTTTCTTTGAAGACCAGTTAAACGTTCCGCTTACATTTGCAGATGTGTTTACGTGCGAAAGCCGCGCGTTTCCGTTAGGAAACGAAATCTCTACGATAGAGTTTTTAAGTTCCGAATAATCCTTATCGGTTATATACTCGTATTCTTCGCCGTTTGGCTGCGCTATCCGCACATAATAGTTTGTAAAAGTATTAACATCACCGCTCGCGTACGATTTTGTTCCCGTTGCGGTAACGTATCCCACGCTTCCCGATGTCGCTGACGACGGCGATATAACATCTGCCGCCTTTCCGTCTTTTCCGCGCAAAATTGTTACAGAGTCTCCGTACTCAAATACTCCGCCCGAATAAACTTTATTAAACGCGCTTGCTCCTTCAAGCTCATATTCCTTGCCCGAAACGGTTATCGATGTGGGCACATCGCGGTTCGGTGAGGCTTTTTCGTATATTCCGCTGACCTTACTGCTGTATGCCAGAACCATATTCAAATCTTTTAAATAATACACAATATCGTTTGTCTGAATATCTGAAGCCTTAACTGACGCTCCGTCTCTTGTTATCTTTGTATCGCTTCCCGTATTCCACATCGACTGCCAGTTAGAGCCGGACGCAGTAACGGGACCTTCTACGTTTCCTTCTATAAATGTCACGTAGTCAACCTCTCCGCTGTCCGAAAGAGAAACTTTAAGCTTGTCTCCAAGCTCAAGCTCGCCTTTCATAGCTCCGAAGGTGGTTTGATTCTTTCCCTTATACGCCGCCGTACCGTCTGAAATTTCAACAGATGTCATAGAACCGTTTCTGTATGCCATAACCTTGTTATTAAGCACCGAATATACTATATATTCCGATGCGGCATTCTCATTTGCCGACGGTACAAATGCAATAAGCTTGCTTCCGTCCTTTATAACCGCGTCACCCTTCATACCTACAGAGGTTTTGTCAAAGCTTGTGTTTATTTTAAACGTTCCGCCGGTTGTAAACACTTCGTCCGAAGCAATAGAGCTGTCTTCTTCGCTTCCGCCGATTACCGTTACGTCATCCTTTACCTCTGCGTCAAACACGCTTATAAGCTGTGACTGAGAGTTCTTCATCTTGGTTTTCAGCGTGTTATACACAAGCTGAACAACCTGTCGGCGCGTCATATAATCACCTGCCGAGCAGCCGATGTTATCCGTCATATCAAGATTATCGGCAAGCCCTATCTGACCCGACGGCCACGAAACACCGAAATCCGCATTTGTGTATCCGAGAACGCGAAGCATCATTGTAACCGCTTCTTCGTACAGAACTGTATCCTCTGGTCTGAATGTCGCGTCGGGATAGCCGCTGATTATTCCGTTGGTAACGCCCACTCTGACATACGGTGCCGCCCAATGCCGATATGTCACATCTGGGAAGGGTGATACCGAAAGATTTGTTGCTACGCTGTTTTTAAAGTTTGAGGCGTTGACGGCGATTTTTGTAAACTCGGCACGCGACACACAGTCGTCAAGTCTTAAATTCCCGTCGGGGTCGCCGCTGATTATATTAAGCTCTGACATCAAAGCGAGGATTCCGCTTTGATAGTCAGCCGCACTGACCGCGGCAGGGCAGATACTGATTCCCGCCGCTATACATAATGATGTAACAAGTGAAATTATTTTCTTTAACTTTTTAAATTTTTTCATTCTAATACCCCTTTCCGGTAAAGCATTGATTAATCATATCGCAGTGCGTCTATAGGATTAAGATCCGCCGCCTTTTTGGCAGGCAGATAACCGAATATTATTCCTATGCCGACCGATACGCCGAACGACAAAAGAATCGCACCGATTGACGGATATGTAGCCATATCCAAAAGCTTCCCGGCTATTACAGATACAGCCGAGCCGACAAAAATTCCTATTACTCCGCCTACTCCGCTGACCGTTCCCGCCTCGATTACAAACTGTGACATAATCGTCTTTCCTTTTGCGCCGAGAGATTTTCTTATACCTATCTCGCGCGTGCGCTCTGTAACCGATACAAGCATAATATTCATTATACCGATTCCGCCGACAAGCAAGGATATTCCGGCAATGGCAACAAGAAGTATCTTCATCTTGCCGACCATCTCCATCATCATATCAATCATTTCAGCCATACTGGTTGCCGAAAAATAGTCTTCATCGCCGAGTATATCAAGCAAACGGTTTTTAACAAGTTCCAAAGCCTGATCCACGACATCGTCCGATGCAGCGGTAAGTGTGTAGGATGACACCGTGGAAGATGTTCCGTTTCTCAGCGCCGTAGTATACGGAATGTATATTACATCGTCCGAGCCGTTACTCTCCGAGTCATCTTTTTCTTCAAGCACACCCACAACGGTGTAAGAAACGCCGTTAATTTTAATTTGATTGCCGAGGGCAGAGGTCATACCGAACAACTCTTTTTGTATATATGTGCCCACAACGCATACCTTTGAGATTTTTTCTATATCCATATAATCCAGAAATCTGCCGTCGGTTACGTTAAGCTTCTTCATATCGGCGTATTCTTCGCTTACTCCCGTTGCATTTGTTGTAATCGTATCAGTACTGTCACTTGTCTTTACGGTTGCTCTTGCCAATGTTGCGGACGGTGATACACCGCTTAAAAGCCCGGGATTTTCGTCTCTTAGATTATACATATCCTCTTCTTTTACGGTACGGCTTCCGCCTCTGTCCTGAACGGTTATATTAAGCGTTGTTGTTCCCATCTCGTTAAACTTGTCTGATATCATAGATGTCATACCATTCATAAGACTGATAAGTATTATAACGGCCGCAACTCCGACGATTATTCCCAGCATAGTCAAAACCGAGCGTTTTTTATCATATAGAATATTGGCAAGCGCAAGCTCGAATGATTTTTTAAGACTCATTAGATTCGCCCTCCTCATCATCGCCCGCGTGCGCAACAGTTGCAAATTTTGTTATGTCCGGCTCTCCGTCATACACAACTTTACCGTCCTGGATTCTTATAACTCTTTCCGCCTGCGCGGCAATTGTATTATCGTGAGTAATCAAAACGATGGTATTTCCTTCTTTGTGAAGCTTTTTTAAAAATCCAAGAACCTCTTTGCCCGTCCGTGAGTCCAGTGCGCCTGTCGGTTCGTCAGCAAGTATAATTGACGGGTCTCCCGCAAGGGCACGCGCAATCGAAACGCGCTGCTGCTGACCTCCCGATAGCTGGGCGGGCATATTTCCCGCCTTTTCACGAAGCCCCACACGTTCAAGCGACGCAAGTCCGCGTTCTTCCTGTTCTTTTTCCGAAAGTCCCGCGTACAAAAGCGGAAGTTCGACATTTTGCAGCACATTCAGTTTTGTTATAAGATTGTACTGCTGAAAGATAAACCCAAGCTTTTTGTTACGTATTTCCGCCTGTTCGTCATCATTCATCTTGCTTACATCTCTTCCGTCCAGAAAGTACTGCCCCGTTGTGGGAACGTCAAGACAACCGATAATATTCATACAGGTAGATTTACCGCTGCCCGACTGACCGACTATCGCAACAAATTCTCCTTTATATATAGCCATAGAAATTCCGTCTATTGCGTGAACCTCTGTGTCTCCCATATGATAAATCTTATATATGTCTTTAAACTCAATCAAAGGTGTCATTATCTGCCACCTCCGCCGGGCATTCCGCTCCCTCCTGCTCTTGAGCCGCCGTTACCTCCCGGCATTCCGCTTCCGCCGGGAGCTCCTCCTCCCGGTGCGCCGCCTCCGGGCTGTTGATTATTGCTACCGGCAAGCGGTGTTACATAAACCGTATCACCTTCAGCCACGCCCGACTTGATTTCAATATAATTGTCATCGCTTATTCCTGTCTCTACCTGAACGGTTTTAAATCCCTCGGGGGCTTTGTCGCTGTCATCGGCTTTATCGCCCTTGATATAAACGGTGTTTCCTCTGTTGACCGCTCTCAGCGGAACAGCAATAACATTCTCCGCCTTTTCGACGGTGATGACCGCGTCAATATTCATTCCCGGCAAAATTTTATCATCAGCGTCCTGTATTCTTACCTTTGCCGGATATGTGGTAACTCCGTTTGTTCCGACGGTTCCGTTAACGCTGACATTCTCTACAATACCCGTGTACGTCTTGCCGTCAACCGCATCGGCGGTAATCTCTACCTCCTGTCCTACTTGAACCTTTTTTACATCAAGCTCGTCAACGCTGAGTTCAAAACAAAGACTGCTCATATCATATATTACAGCCAAAACATTTGAGCTTGAGGACGAAGACGCCGACGCAGCGACAGACGCTCCTCCTCCGTTTTCTATCTTATCGCCCGCTTTCTTCTTTTTTGATACAACCGTACCGTCTATAGGCGACTTAATCGTATAGTCATCAAGCTCTTTATACATTTTGTCTCTTTGCAGAAGTGCGTCGTCAAGCGCAAGACGCGCGCTTTTCAGCTTTGCCGCATAATCGTCACCGTCCATTTGCTCAAGCTTTGCGCTCTCTTGCTTAAGCTTTGCCTCCCTCAGCGATATTTCCGCGTCCTTTCTCTGCTTGTCAACCGAATCTGAATTTATCGTTGCAACAGTACTGCCGTCAAGCAGATAATCGCCTTTAACAACCCATACGCTTGAAATATCTCCGCTAACCTCTGCTATGACGGTTCGCTTTTCCGCCGACTCAAATGCTCCGACATCATTGCATGCATATCCGCCAATCATTGCGGTTACAGACTCGCCCTCGCGTACCGCGCCCGGATTTTCAACCTCAATTGTAACATATTTAACCCTCATACTGCCGACAGTCGATTCGCTTCCGCTGCTGACAGAGCTGACAGTACCCGAAAGAACCGTTCCCGAATCGACAAGTGTGACCGATGCGCTTTCTCCGCTGTAAATATTATCTGCATCCGAAGAGTTAAACGGAACTCTGACCTTTAGGTAGTCGTTATCCGTTATCTCTGCAATTTTTGTTCCCGCCGTAACCTTATCTCCGACCGAAACATACACCTCGCTGACCGTACCCGAGCTTCCCGCACGGACAGTTAAATCATTAACCGAGTCAAGAGCTTCATTATATGTATTTTGCGCTTTTTGAATCGAAAGCGCATTACTCTCGTTTGTCTTTCCCGTTATCTCGTCCGTATGCGATTTCAAAGCCTTGTCATAGGCAATCTGAGATTTTTCTACTGCCAGGTCGGCACTTTTAACGCTTGTTTCAACCGTTGAAGAATCAATCTTGTATAAAACCTGATCTTTTTTAACAATATCTCCTTCTTCAAAATCGGCGGTCAGTATCTCGCCCGTAACAAGCGGAACAACCGAATATTCGTCATTTGCTTCGATAGCGGAACTGCCCGAAATGCTTTCCGAGATTGTTCTTCTCTCGGCTTCCGCCTCGGCGTCTGCCGACTTATCCGCTGCCTTGCGCTTATGTGCGCCGAAAGCCGTCATAGTTATCGCGGCAACAAGCACAATTGCCGTCACCGAGGATACTATCTTATGCTTTTTAATAAACGCCCACGCC
>USLC01000042.1 GCA_900555375.1 uncultured Eubacteriales bacterium | reverse complement strand
CTTGCCGATGGCAGAAATCAGTCCGCATACATAGGAAAGAAGTCAACGCGCGGCTCAAGGAACTTGATTTCGTGTTCCGCTTCGCCTTGGCACATATACTCAAATGTGTCAAAGATTTTGTCCCAGCTCCAGAAGCTTTCGTCAAAGCCGAGATATTCGCGCAGCATCTCACAGCCCTTGGGCGCTATCGGGTGCATAAGCGATACAGCCGTTCTGACCATATGAAATGCGTCAATAAGAACCTGTCTGCGCAGGTCGTTATTATCCGCCTTGTCTGCCTCGCTTATAGTCTTTGCCCAATATTTGTTGGCGTTTCTGATATATTCGTCCATAAGGCTCATCACCTTATGAAATTCAAACTTATACATTGCCCTTTCATATTTCAAAACAACTTCCTTTGCGCCGCGCATAACTTCGTCGCTTACCTTGCCGAGAGGCATTTTGCCGCCGAAATACTTCTGTGCGGTGTAGAAGCAAGAGCGTGCAACGCGGTTGAATACGTTGGACAAAAGCTTGCCCTCTTTCATAACGGGGTCGGCGTCCTTTTCGTTCGCCGCAGGGTTAAGGGGCTTTGGCTGAAAGCTTACGCTTTTAAGTCCGAGACCCAAGCCCAAAAAGTGGGCGCGCAGATGCTCGGGCATATAATATTCAAAAAGCTCGTCCGCCATCGGCGGCTTTACCGCTCCGCTGCTGCTTGCCTTTTTGTTTAAGAACAGAATATGGTTGTTTGCAACAAGCACGGGCATCTTAAGCTGACCGTCTTCGGGTCTTGCCGAAAGGTGGTCTTTGCCCTGCGCCGCCATAAACAAGGCGGGCTCTGCTATTCCGTAAAAATATATGTTATCCTGACCGATAAACTGATATATCCCCGAGCCGCCGTCGCACCAATACTTCTTCCACTCGTCATCGGGCTTGCCGATTTGCTTTAAATATGCCTTTGTGAACGAAATCGGCGCCCAGAGTGATTCGGGCCATACCCATATGGTCAGCCCCTCTTCTCCTTCAAGCGAAGGTGCGGGAACGCCCCACTTGATATTTCCCGTCAGTCTGAAGGGAACAAGCGTCTTGCCCGCGCGGAAGCGGATTCCGTTTTCGTTAAGAATATCTCTTGCCTTGTCGCGGTCGGCAAGGTCTTTAAATTCAAGCGAGAATGAGGTCTTGTTTGCCGCCGAATCAAGCTTGTGTGGCGGCATCTGCGCCTTGATTCGTTCATAGTCCTCGGAGAAATCGTTCTTTATATAAACAAGCGGCGGAGTCATAAACTCGCGGATTGTGTTTGCAACAAGAGGACGGACATTCTCTGCCTTTGAAATGTCGTCGACAAAATCCTCAAGCAGACCTTTGAACTTGGTCAGGTCGATATACCAGTTTACAACATCGCGCATCTCGGGCGTGTCGCCGGTAAGCGTGCTTTTGGGGTCGATAAGCTCTTCGGGCATATACTGATGCCCCATCGAGCATTCGTCGGCATAGCCCTTGTCAGAGGTACAGTTTTCAACGGGGCATTTGCCCACAACCTGTCTGCCGTTTAAAAACTGCCCCGCCTTAACATCGTAAAACTGTGATGTTGTCATCTTTTCAAGCCAGCCGTTTTTATACCAAAGCTCCATAAGCTCGCGGCTGACCTCTTTATGAACCTCGGCAGTCTCGCCGAGACCCGAGGCGCCAAAGAGGTTTAAGCTTATCTCGTATTTTTCAAGTGTTTCTTTCTGGCTTTCGTGATTCTCTTTAACAAAGTCCTCGATTGTGCCGGTGTAGCCGCCCTCGCAAAGCTTGCGATAGCTCTCTGCTATGGGAGAGCCGTAGCAATCCGTGCCCGAGACAAATATAACGTTTTCGGCCCCGATTCTGTCACGCAGAAATCTTGCAGCGGCGTCTGCCTGAACAAATACACCGCCCACGTGACCGAAGTGCAGTTTTTTGTTGCCGTAGGGCATACCGCCCGTAATCACGGCACGCTTCGGAAATTCGGGTCTTTCCATATCGAAAATGCTCGGCTTCGTCTTGTTGTTTTTTTCCATTTACATACACTCCTTTACCTTGCTGCCGAAACACGGCGGCGCATTGCGTCCTCGCCGATTATATGGCAGATTTCCCATAAATCGGGTGAGTTTGTTCTGCCTGTGATTGCAACGCGTATAACATTGCTGACGTCGGTGATGCTTCCCTTATACATATCGGGGTTCTTTTTAAAGTCCTTGGGCTTTACGGCGTATCCCATATCGGCTGTGATTTCGCGGATTTTGTTAAACCAAGCCGAGTTATCGTCTGCGTGGTCATAGCCGCTTAAGTATCTGTCTATTATTTCGGCGCGGTCTGCGTCGCTTACGTTTTCGGGGAAGGGTGCCTCCTGCTTTAAGCTTTCGTCATAATAGATTGAAAGGAACTGCCGCGCCTGCTTCCAGTTTGTTAAATCCTTACGCGGTCTCGCTGCGTCTCTGCCGACGTTTATCGCCTTGCAGGTAAGCTCTTTGTCCCTTGTAAACAAGCCGTAAAATTCGGGATCGTATTCCTTAAGCCAGTCGGACATCTTTTCGTAAATATCCTCGGGTGACATTTTAAATATAAGCTCGCGGCTGATATCGTCAAACTTCATTATATCAAAAAGCGCGCCCGAGTTACTCATCTTTTCAAGGGTAAATTCAAAATCGTCTATGCTGCTGTCAGGGTGCTCGGCACGCCATTCCTCAAAGTTAGAGTTTAAAACGGTCATAAGATATTCCCATACTGCCTCGGTCAGATAACCCTCCGCGCGATAGTAGCCCAGCCCAAGCTCGGGATCCTTGCGCTTTGAAAGCTTTCGCTTTGTCTCGCCGTCCATCTTCATCAAAACGGGGGTGTGACAGTAAACGGGTCTCTCCCAGCCGAAGGTGTCAAACAGCTGCGCGTGAATAGGCAGGGTGGAAAGCCACTCTTCGCCGCGCGCCACGTGGGTTGTGCGCATAAGATGGTCGTCTATAACGTGCGCAAAGTGGTAGGTGGGAATTCCGTCCGACTTAAGCAGAACAAAATCCTGATAGTTCTCCTGAAGCTTAAGAACGCCGCGGATTCCGTCAAAAACCTCTACCGTGTTTGAGATGTCTCCGCCGGAGCGGAATCTTAAGACGTATTTTTCGCCGTTTGCGATTTTTGCCTCTATATCGTCAAGGCTTAAATTGCGGCATACCGCCCACTCTCCGTAATAGCCGAAGTTAAGCTTTTTTGAAATCTGCTCTTCGCGCATTGCGGCAAGCTTTTCCTCGCTGCAGAAGCAGGGGTAGGCAAGACCTCTCTTTACCAGCTCTTTTGCAAAGCATTGATATATGTCCTTGCGCAGACGCTGGCGATAAGGGCCGTAATCGCCTTTCTGACCGTCATTCTCGGTCACGCCCTCGTCAAAATGAATGCCGAAATAGTTCATCGAAGAAAGAACAAGTTCAACCGCGCCCTCTACCTCGCGCTTGGCGTCGGTGTCTTCAACCCTGAGATAAAAAACGCCGCCGCTTTGGTGGGCAAGCCTTTCGCCTATTATGGCGTTGTACAGGTTTCCGAGGTGAACAAAGCCTGTCGGGCTGGGTCCGATACGGGTAACCTTTGCCCCCTCGGGCAGATTCCGCTTCGGATAAAGCGCCTCATAATACTCGGGTGTTTTGTCGATATGCGGAAACAAAAGCTCCGCCAGTTTGTTATTATCCATTATTTATCCTCCGGTAAATTGGTCTGAAATTTACATAGTTACTACTATTATAACATACTACTTAAATTTTACACTTTTTTTGCCTAAAAGTCAATAGCGATAAGGGATTTTTGCGTTTTATGAGGCGCGGCAAAAAAATAATTAAAAAGTTGTTGAAAAACTTCGTTTAATGGTATATAATTGTTAGAGTAATTTATACGTGGGAGAAGAATTATGACAGAGGGAAAGCTTTCAAAACAGATTTTATTCTTCAGCCTTCCGCTGATGATATCAAATCTGCTTCAGGCGCTTTTCAATATGGCGTGCTCAAGCTTTATGGCGCAGAACCTCGGGGCGGGCAAAAAGAAAAGGGCAACGGAAAGCTTTGCGCTGTGCACGGCGTACTCCTTCGCGGCGGGAGCGGTGATAGGTCTGCTTCTTATTGTCTTCGGAAGGCAGTTTCTGGAATTATTTACAAATGAGACAGAGGTGGCCGAGGCAGGCTTGTATCGGCTGAGGATAATGGGGCTTTCGTACGCGGTATCGGCTTTTATGGACTGTACGATTGCCGCGTCGCGTGGAATAGGCAAAACGGTTGTGCCTATGATAATAGTAATACTCGGCTCGTGCGTGTTTAGGATAATTTGGGTTCTTACAATATTTGCGTATTTTAAGACGATAAATTCGCTGTATCTGCTTTATGTTTTTTCGTGGTCGATTACCGCCGCGGCAGAAGTTGTATACTTTGCGATAAGCTACAGGAATTTGTCGTGGTCATCGGTAGAATAGGCAGAATTTAAAAATCAAAACTGTGGATGGTTTATATATCCCCCCGTCAGCTTCGCTGACACCCCCCTTTAGGCAAGGGGGGCAAATTTGGAAAATGCGAAAGCATCAGCCTCCCTTGCCTAAAGGGGCGATGGTTGCCTGTGGCAATGCCTCCCTTGCCTAAAGGGAGGGGGACCGCGTCAGCGGTGGAGGGATATAATCGCCGCTCGGCAGAATAAGGAAAGTTAGGAGATAAATTATGACAGAAAATATTTATAGGGAATTTGGAATATGCGACGAGGTTTTCAGCCTCGGGCAGCGTGTTCTTGACAGAATAAAAGGTCGGTTTTCGGAGATAGACGAAACGGCCGAATATAATCAGATAAAGGTCCTGGCGGCAATGCAGAAGAACCGTGTTTCCGCCGCCTGCTTTGCGGAATCGACCGGCTACGGTTACGATGACTTGGGCAGAGATACGCTTGAGAGAGTGTATGCCGACTGTTTTAATACAGAGGACGCGCTTGTCCGCCCGCAGATTACCTGCGGAACGCACGCGCTTGCTGTCGCCCTCGGCGCAAATCTGCTTCCCGGTGACGAGCTTTTGTCGCCCGCGGGCAAGCCGTATGACACCCTTGAGGGGGTAATAGGCATAAGACCGCAGAAGGGCTCGCTTGCCGAGTACGGGGTAAAGTATAAGCAGGTTGACCTCTTGGAGAACGGAGGCTTTGACTATGACGGAATCCGCGCCGCGATATCCGACAAAACAAGGGTGGTGACCATTCAAAGGTCAAAAGGGTATCAGACAAGAAAAACATTTTCGGTCGCCGAGATTGCCTCGCTTATAAAATTTGTAAAGGATATAAAAAGTGACATAATATGTATGGTTGACAACTGCTACGGCGGATTTACCGAGAGAACCGAGCCGTCTGACTTCGGGGCGGATATGATAGTGGGTTCGCTTATCAAAAACCTTGGCGGAGGCCTTGCTCCGTCGGGCGGATACATATGCGGAACAAAAGAGTGCATAGAACGCTGTGCCTACAGGCTTACCGCGCCGGGGCTGGGCAAAGAAGTGGGTACAAATATGGGAATGATGCGGCAACTGTATCAGGGACTTTTCCTTTCGCCCACGGTTGTTGCAAGCGCGGTTAAAGGCGCGGTGTTTGCAGCAAATATATATGAAGAGCTTGGGTTTAAGGTTGTGCCCGGCGGAGGCGAGACGCGCCACGATATAATTCAGGCGGTAGAGCTCGGCTCGCCCGAGAGGGTGATTGCGTTTTGCCGCGGTATTCAGGCGGCGGCACCGGTAGACAGCTACGTTACGCCCGTTCCCGGGGATATGCCGGGGTACGAGTCGCAGGTGATTATGGCGGCGGGCGCGTTTGTTCAGGGTGCGTCAATCGAGCTTTCGGCGGACGCGCCTCTGCGCGAGCCGTACGCGATATACTTTCAGGGTGGAATAACGTGGCCGCACGCCAAGTTCGGAATTTTAATGTCTGTTCAGAAAATGTATGAAGAAAATCTTATTTCTTTAAAATAACAATTTCCCCCTGTGAGGTCAGCCTCGCAGGGGGAATGCTTTATTTGTTATATGTTATCGCTGTGATTTTTATTTTCTTTTCGCAATAGCTCGACCAACGAGTTAACAACAGTAACCTGTTCATCATTTAAGCCTGAAATATCAAGGGTTTTATCACGTTCAATCCCGAGTAAATATTCCATAGATACATTGAACTCATAAGAGAGCTTAATAAGAACATCGAGAGACGGTGAGCGCTGTTCGTTTTCGTATGCTGAGATGATAGACTTATTAAGCCATAGCTTTGTGGCAAGTTGTGTTTGGCTCAGCCCTTTTTTTGTTCGCAGAGATTTAAGGTTTTCGCCGAATTTGTATAACATTATTTATAACCTCCCGTTTACTATTTGTAATTAAATATATTTCACTACCTTGATTAATAAGAAAACCTGTTGCCGTAGCTAACTCGGTTTCGTTAAATAGAATAGATATGTATATTGATTTTAAAGAGTTTATATTTATATTCATAATTGTTCCGTTCCTTTTTAATAAAATTTGATTATATATTTATCTTGCTAATAATAGTTGAAGAAAGCAAGCGATCTTTGAAAATCTCTTACTTCTACTCTAAATATATACTTATATTCTAGTTAAATCTAAAATCCATTCAACCCAACCTCTAATAGTAGAAGCTCTCCTTTTATATGTACTTTCGCTTTCAATTTTATACAAATCACAATATTTCATTATCTCTATCGTATCCAAAGTCGTAGGTTTTTCAGAATTCCCAAAACATAATCTTAAATAATCATAAAAAGCTCTATGTTTTAAAATTAATTTAACAAATTCTAACTGCCTTTGTTTATATCGTAAATTTAAAATTCTTCTGCCTAATTCAGTTAATTCAAATACTATATTTCCATCATTTCTATTTT
>USLC01000041.1 GCA_900555375.1 uncultured Eubacteriales bacterium | reverse complement strand
AGTATTTAAGCACAACACGGGCGGACTTAAGCAGAGGTCTGCGGGGAAGCTTTATCTTTTTGACGGAGAGTGCGTCTGCCCCAAGTGCGGAAGAAAGCTTTTAAAGGTTTGCGTCAGCGCGGCACGGGGGATTTCATTCTATGTAAAATGCAGCTGCGGAGCGGTGTACAATCAAGAGTATCAAAGGCTTGAGCGCAGAGGTATAGGGCGTAGAGATAACGTGCGGAAAGAGATTTTGCGCAGAGAAATATTCTGGCAGGAATAGGCTTAAAATCGGTGCGGAACGGAAATTTTAATAAATTTTTCAAAAAGGCTTGACAACGGCGGCGAAATGTGATAATATAATGCAGTAAAGCAGAAGTTTGCCGCTTCTCCCCTCAGCTTAAAGGCAAAAGGGCTGACAATCTAAACTTTTAAAATCAGTGCGGCGTACTTTGTGCAGTCGCTTTTTTTATTGCGGCAAAGACTTTTTGGAGGTGTTTTAAATAGCAAAGCAGGATTTGATGATAAATGAAGAAATCAGAGACAAGGAAGTTCGTCTTATCGGCGCAGAGGGCGAGCAGCTGGGGATTGTTTCCGCGGCAGAGGCACTGAAGCTTGCAGATAAGAAAAACCTTGACTTGGTAAAGATTGCTCCGCAGGCAAAGCCGCCGGTGTGCAAGATTATGGACTACGGCAAGCATAAGTTTGAGCTTGCGAAGCGTGAAAAAGAGAACAGAAAGAATCAAAAGGTCAGCAATGTTAAAGAGGTCAGACTGACCCCCAATATCGATGACCACGATTTCAACACTAAATTGAATCAGGCAATCAAGTTCTTAAAGTCGGGCGATAAGGTTAAGGTCTCGGTTCGCTTCCGCGGCAGAGAGATTACCCACAGCTCACTCGGCAAGGATTTGCTTGTGCGTTTCCGCGAAGGAGTCGATGAGGTCGGCGCGTCCGATAAGGACATAAAGATGGAAGGCAGAAATATGGCTATGGTTCTGTCGCCCAAAAAAGCGTAAACGATGTAAATTTCCAAAAGGTTAATTCAATATGTAATACGGAAGGAGAGAAATTTTATGCCTAAAATTAAAACTCACAGAGGAGCAGCTAAGCGTTTTGGTGTTACCAAGAGCGGTAAGGTTAAGAGAGCAAAGGCTTACAGAAGTCACATTCTTAACAAGAAGTCAACAAAGAGAAAGAGACACCTCAGAAAGGGCGGTTATCTTTCAAGCGCAAATGAGGCTACAATCAGAAGTATGATGCCTTATAAATAAGCCGAGGCTTATTCAACCTAAATCGAGATAAGAGAGGAGTAACATAAATGGCAAGAGTAAAAGGCGCTGTTAAAACCCGCGCAAGACATAAGAAAATTTTGAAGCTCGCAAAGGGCTACAGAGGTGCAAAAAGCAAGCTTTTCAGAACCGCAAATCAGGCGGTTATGAAGTCGCTGAGCTATGCATACAGAGACAGAAAGGCGAAGAAGAGAGAGTTCAGACAGCTTTGGATTGCCCGTATCAATGCGGCTGCACGTATGAACGGAATAAGCTACAGCAAGTTTATGAACGGTCTTAAGAACAAGGGTATTGAAATCAACAGAAAGATGCTTGCGGAAATCGCCGTATCCGACCCCGAAGCTTTCAAGAACCTTGTAGAGCAGGTTAAATAATTATTTTGACTTTTTAAAGATTCTTTTGCGGCATTTGTAAGTCCGCAGAGAATCTTTTGTGTATATGCCGCCCGGCATATACAATAATTTTAACAGAGTAGGCGTCCGAGCGTTGAACCGTAAATCGGTCTGAAGTGTTGTCCGCACAGGGAGTTGGCGGACGAACGAAGTGTTAAAAAACCGCGGTTCGGTCGCCGCATCCCGCTGATTGGGGGTCTTCCCCTTTGGGCTTGCGCCGCGGCGCAGGCTTTGTATACACAACGAAATATCTCTTTTTGCTGTGTTGGCGGTATGTTCAATCGGCAGCGCGAAGGCTTCGCGTATAGCAAGAGGAGGTATTTTTTATGCGAAATTTTGCCGAGACATTTGACGGCAGTATGGATATGATAAAGGCGTCGATAAAGACTTTTCTTGAACCGTTTAAAGCGTTTTTGAACGCGGTATCGGGCTTCTGGGTCGGCGCGGCGCTTATAACGGTAATATTTGCGGTTTTGCTTATATTTAATATTGTACATAACAAAGACGGGCTTAAAGAAATGAAAAGGCCCAAAAATCTTGCGGTTTGCGCAATGCTTATTGCCTTAAACGTAATTTTGGGATACTTTTCGATTACGTTTTCGTCGTATCTGCGCGTGGGCTTCGGCTTTATAACGGCTCCGGCGGCGGCTTATATGTTCGGTCCGATTGCGGGCGGAATTGTGGCTCTGCTTTCGGACACTGCTTCGTTTGTCCTTAAGCCGACGGGCGGCTTTTTGTTTACGTATACGCTAAACACCGCCGTTGCGGGAATGATATACGGTATGCTTTTGTACGGCAGAGAGCTGACGTTTAAAAGAGTTTTTTTGTGTAAGCTTACGGTTATAGCCGCGGTCAACATCATTTTAAATTCAATCGCTCTTGCGCCGACCGCGGGCAGCGGAATGGTCGGCATTTTGCCCGCAAGAATAATCAAAAATATTATTTTGCTTCCCATACAAAGCGTGGTTGTGTATGAGGTCTTAAAGATTATATCCAATATATCCAAGGGGCGTAAATAAGGGGCGTAAATAATGCTGAAATTTGTTACAAGCCGCGATAACGCCGCGCTGAAGCTTGCGCGGTCGCTTCACAAAAAACGCGGCAGAGAAAAAAGCGGACGGTACTTCGCCGAGGGGCTTAGGCTTGTGGGCGACGCTCTCGGCTGCGGAGCGGAGCTTGTTGACTTTGTGATTGTGTCAGAGGGCTTTTATGAAAAAAACAAAGATTTTGTAAACGGACTTGACAAAGATAATAAAATTGTATATATTACAGATGACAGAAACTTCGGCGAGATATGCGATACCGAAACGCCGCAGGGGATAGCCGCCGTCTTGAGGCTTCCCGCGCGGGCGGCGCGGAACGGTGAATTTAAGGATATGTCATATGTCCTGATTTTGGACGGCGTTGCAGAGCCGGGCAATATGGGTACGATAATCCGCACCGCAGAGGCGGCGGGAATCGAATGCATATGCCTCGGGCAGGGCTGTACCGATATATATGCCCCAAAGGCGGTGCGCTCGGCAATGGGTTCTGTCTTTAGGATGAAGTTTTGCGGCTTTGACGCAGCCACCGCGGCAGCGCTTAAATCGGCAGGGTTTACGATTGCGGCGACCGCGCTTTATAATTCGGTTCCCATAGAGTCGGCAAAGATTTCGGGCAAGCGCGCCATTGTTATAGGAAACGAGGCGCACGGCGTATCGGACGAGGTTTTAAGCATATCCGATATGGCGGTGAGAATCGATATGAAGGGTAAGGCAGAGTCTCTGAACGCGGCTGTCGCCGCGGGGATTGCTATGTATATGCTGCGTCCGCAGAATTAAGAGGTGTATTAAAGTGGCAGACGAGGATTTGTTATATAAGCTGTGGCTTAACATTACTTGCGGGCATAATCCGTCATTAATCGACAAATGCCGAAGGCTGTGCGGCAGCGCGGAGGAAATATATAATTCCGATGCGGCATACAAAAAGCTGCTGTCGGCGCTTGATATCAGAACAAGGCTTAAGACGCGGCGCTCGCTTGACAAAGCGCGTCAGCTTGCCGAATACTGCGAACAGTCGGGGATTTCGATAATCACGGCAGAGGATAAGAAGTATCCCAAAAGGCTTGCGCAGATATATAACCCTCCGCGGATTTTATATGTAAAGGGCGAGCTTCCCGATATCGACAACCTTGTCTGCATAACAATCGCGGGTAAACGGGACTGCTCAGAGTACAGCAAAAAGTTTGCCGCAAGGCTCAGCTATGATTTGGCAAAGGCGGGGATTCTTATAGTCAGCGGAATGGCAAAGGGAATCGATGCCAGCGCGCACAGTGCGGCCTTAAAAGCGGGACATCAAACGGTTGCCCTGCTTGCCGGAGGGGTTGACGTTGTCTATCCCAAAGAGAATGCCGGGCTTTATGATAAAATAATCAAAAACGGCGCCGTGATATCCGAGAGACCGCCCGGAACGGCGGGGCGCGGCACATTTTATAAAGAGAGAAACAGAATAATGGTAGGGCTGTCCTGCGGGACGGTTATAGTTGAGGGCGACCTGCACAGCGGAACAAAGCTTTCCGCGGCGTGGGCGATAGAATCAAACCGCGATTTGTTTGCGGTCCCCGGAAAGCCCGACGATAAAGGGGCAGAGCTTCCCAACAGTCTTATAAAAGACAGCGCAAAGCTGATAACCTCTGCCGAGGATATTGTCGAAGAATACATAGGCGCGTATCCGATTGAGCTGAGCAACGGGCTTAAAATGCTGTCGGATACATCGGCAAATGAGCTTCCGTATGAATCGGCGGAAACAAATATTAAACATAAAAACAACGGATATTCCGAAAAGATAAAGAAAAATTTGGTTCGCAAAAAGCCTGATTTTGAAAAGTTTGATGACAAACAAAGAATAATACTTGAATATTTATATAATAATAACGAGGCTGTTCACATAGACGATATTTCGCGTGACTGTAACATTCCGACAACAGAGCTGAGCTTTTTGATTATACAGCTTATGATGGCAAGAGCGGTAAAAGAGCACGCGGGGGATTATTATTCGATATCGGCGGAATAAATATTCGGGATAAATAAAGTGAGCGGGAGGAAAGGTTTATGGCCGAAAAAAAGGCAGGTAAACGCAAGGCTTCAAAAAAGAAACTGGTTATTGTCGAATCGCCGACAAAGGTTGATTTGATTAAAAAGTATCTGGGAAGCGGATACGATATAGAGGCAACGATGGGTCACGTCAGAGACTTGCCCAAAAGCACAATGGGCGTAGAGATAGATAACGACTTTGAACCGAAGTATATAACTATACGCGGCAAGGGCGATCTTATCGCCAAGCTTAAGAAGAAGACGAAAAATGCGTCAAAAGTGTATCTGGCAACCGACCCCGACCGCGAGGGCGAGGCGATTTCGTGGCACTTGTCAAACGTGCTTGGTATCGACCCCAAAAGCGATTGCCGAATCACCTTCAACGAGGTGACGAAGGACGTTGTAAAAGAGGCGGTAAAAGAGGCGCGCCCGATTGATATGAACTTGGTTGACGCGCAGCAGGCAAGGCGCGTTCTTGACAGAATCGTGGGCTATCAGATAAGCCCGCTTCTTTGGAAGAAGGTAAAAAAGGGTCTCAGCGCGGGCAGAGTTCAGTCGGCGGTTATGCGCCTGATTGTTGACCGCGAGCGCGAGATAGACGCCTTTAACCCCGAAGAGTACTGGAGCATTGACTTAAAGCTGACCAACGAAAGCGGCAAGCTTCCGTTTAAGGCAAAGTTTTACGGAAGCGCGGCGGGCAAAAAGATGCCGCTTGATAACGAGAGCGAGACAATGGTGATTGTTGACGCTTTGAAAAAAGCCGACTACCTTGTAAATAAGCTTACAAAAAAGGAGACAAAGCGCAAGAGTGCGCCTCCGTTTACGACCAGCACGCTTCAGCAGGAGGCGTCGCGCAAGCTTAACTTTACGTCAAGGCGGACAATGATAGCGGCGCAGCAGCTTTATGAGATGGGCTATATCTCGTATATGAGAACCGACTCTCTCAGAGTGTCGGAGGTTGCGCAGAAAGAGGCAAGAGAGTATATCGCACAGGCTTACGGACAGGAGTTTGTGCCCAAAACTCCAAAGCAGTATAAGGCAAAGAAAAGCGCCCAGGACGCACACGAGGCAATCAGGCCGACGGCGGCTGCCAATACGCCCGAGAAGCTTAAGGATAAGCTTAAATCCGACTTGCTTAGGTTATACCGCCTGATTTGGCTGAGGTTTATGGCAAGCCAGATGTCGGACGCGGTTATGGATATGGTCTCGGCGGACATTGTTGCCGATAAGTATATGGTAAGGGCTTCCGGCTCTGAAATCAAGTTTGCGGGATTTATGACCCTTTATGTAGAGGGCAAGGACGAAGCGGAGGAAAAGACCTCAAAGCTTCCGCGGCTTGAAGAGGGACAAAAGCTTAAGCTTAAAGAAATCGAGCCGCAGCAGCACTTTACACAGCCGCCGCCCAGATATACAGAGGCGTCGCTTGTAAAGGCGATGGAAGAGGACGGAATAGGCAGACCGAGTACGTACGCGCCCACCATTGCCACAATCTCGGCAAGGGGATATGTCGCAAGAGACGGCAAGGCTATCTACCCGACAGAGCTTGGTTTTATAGTCACCGACCTGATGATTGAGAACTTTAAGGACATAGCGGATATAGAGTTCACCGCGCATATGGAGGACGAGATAGAAGAGGTTGCGGACGGCGACGTAGAGTGGAAGGACGTAATCAGAAGCTTTTACGGGCCCTTTAAAAAGTCGCTTGACGAGGCGGAAGAGAAAATCGGCAATATCGAGATTAAAGACGAGGTCTCGGACGTGGTATGCGACAAGTGCGGCAGGCTTATGGTCTACAAACAGGGCAGATTCGGAAAGTTTCTGGCTTGTCCCGGCTTCCCCGAGTGCCGCAATACCAAGGCAATCGTAAAGAAGATTGACGCAAAATGCCCCAAGTGCGGCGGCGACGTAATAGAGAGGAAGTCAAGAAAGGGCGGAATCTTTTACACGTGTGAAAATTCGGACAGCTGCGACTTTATTTCGTGGAGCGAGCCGACAAACGAGAAGTGCCCCAAGTGCGGAAGCACGCTTATGAAGACCCGCGCCTTCAGGGGCAGAGGGCCGCTGACATACAAGTGCTTTAACGAAGAGTGCGATTACGAGAGACGACCCGAAAAGAAAAAATAATTAAATGCCGCGAAAAATTTTAGTTCTTTGCCGCTGAGGCGATGCCTCCCTTGCCTAAAAGGGCGATGGTTGCCTGTGGCAACGCCTCCCTTGCCTAAAGGGAGGGGGACCGCGT
>USLC01000040.1 GCA_900555375.1 uncultured Eubacteriales bacterium | reverse complement strand
GCCGCAGACCGCAAAGTTCAGCGTCGGCAAAAATATGATTGACATTATGACGGGCGAGGTTAAAAAGTTTGACGGCAGTTATGATTTTTTGGAATACGACAGTCTGCTTCTGACCGATGAAGAGGTGAAGGATGCCAAGGATATCAAGGCTTTGCCGAAGTCAAAGCTTGATTTATCGGGAAGCTGGAGGGTAAAAGAATGCAGCGGAAACATTCTGACACTTGACAAATGCGACTATTACTTTGACGGCGAGCTGCAGGAAAAGGACGGATACGTATTAAATATACAATCAAGAGCCTGCGACTTAAAGAGCCCCGTGCATATAAGACAGGTGTATAAAGTAAATGTTAAAAGCGTACCCGATGAAGTATTTCTTGCCTGCGAGACGCCCGAAAGGTTTAAGATTACCGTTAACGGCAGAGAGGTTGAAATAAAGGACTGCGGATTTTTACGCGACCGTTCCTTCAGAAAGCTTGATATATCGGGCTTGTTAAACAGCGGCGAAAACGAGATTGCGTTTGAGTGCGATTTTTCTCAGCCCGATGAGGTATATGCGAATATAGAAAAATCAAAAATCTTTGAAAGCGAAAAGAATAAGCTTACATATGACATAGAGATAGAGCCGATTTATCTCTCGGGCAGCTTCTCGGTCTATGCCGAAGATAATTTTACAAAGCTTGATAGAAACGCGTTAAGATGCGGCGGCGGATTTGTAATAGACAAGCCGAGGGCGTTGAACTTTGTAATATAGAGCAGCAGGGATTTTTATTCTTTGCGGGCGAGCTTACGCTTGAAAAGGATATTATACTTGATGACAATAACGCTTATATAGAGCTGAATCGCAGCGGAATTAACTCGGTTCACATAAAAATAAATGACGGCGAAGAAATTTTAAGCATATGGAACGGTGAAAAAATCGATATAAGCAGTTATTTAAAGACGGGGATAAACAAAGCGGAAATTAAGCTTGTCAATAATTTGAGAAATATGATGGGACCGCATCATCTCAATGAGGGCGAGTGCATCAGCGTTGTGCCCGGAAGCTTTTATAAAGAGCCGTGTGTATGGAGCAATAATCCCGAAGAGATATGGAATGATGATTACTGCTTTGTTGAAATGTCAGTTTATTAATTAAGTTTTACCGGAACCCGACATCGTATTTGTTACGGTGTCGGGTTTTTTTGTGTTTTTTAAGCCGAACCGAGCCGAATAATGGCAAAAAACAGCCGAATTTGCGCAGAAAATACAGATAAAAAGCAGCGTATAAGTCAAAAAAGACTTAAAAAAAGACAGCAAGAAATGACCGATATTTGTTTTGATTTGTCTTGTAATTGCGAAAAAAATATTATAAAATGCAGTTGTAAAAAAGAAATGCCGAAATTGTGGAGGTAAAATAAAATGGCAAAAGATATGTTGGATTTTAATGTGGAACACAGCAAGGAAATTGACGCAAGCAAAAAGTTAAAGGTAGGAATTATAGGCACGGGCTGGATTGCGGACGCACATATTCAGCAGTATGTTCAGATGCCCGATGTAGAGATTGTGGCAGGAGCGGATTTGGTTGAAGGAAAGGCAGAGGCATTCTTTAAAAAGCATAATGTAGAGGGCGTTCGCTGCTATCCCGACCATAAGTCGATGCTTGACGCAGAGAAGGATTTGGACGCGGTAAGCATCTGCACGTATAACAAGACTCACGCAGAATGTGCGATTTACGCTCTTGAAAAGGGTGTAAATGTTCTGCTTGAAAAGCCTATGTGCGTTACGACAGAAGAAGCGGTTGATATTATGAGAGCCGAGAAGAAGAGTGGAAAGATTTTATCAATCGGCTTTCAGCCGAGGCTTGACCCGAATATGATTAAGCTTAAAGAGGTTGTACAAAGCGGAGTATTGGGCAAGATTTATTACATACAAACGGGCGGCGGCCGCAGAAGAGGAATCCCGACGCCTTTCGGAACAAGCTTTATCAGCAAGGACACTGGCGTAATCGGAGCGATGGGCGATATCGGCTGTTATTCGCTTGATATGGTGTTAAACGCAATCGGTTATCCCAAGCCGCTTACGGTCAGCGGATATACGTCTGACTTCTTCGGCAAGGATCCGAACTACAGCGGCTATGTGCCCGAGCACAGAGAGGAATACGCAAAAGAGTTTGGGGTAGAAGATTTTGCGGCAGGCTTTATACGTCTTGAGGGCGGCATTATCTTAGACTTCAGAATAGCGTGGGCGATGAACCTTGACACACCGGGAGATACAATTATTATGGGAACAAAAGGTTCTGTCAGAATCCCGTCAACCGAGTGTTGGAACGGTTCAATCGGCGGCCCTATGAAGATTTACAGCGAGGTTGCGGCCAGCCAGGTTGAAACCGAAATCCCGATGCTTCCCGAGGGGGGAGATAAGAACTTCTTTAATAAGATTCGTTCCTTCCTTGACGCAGTCAAAGAGGGCGGAAGCGCCCCCGTACCCACGTCACAGATTTTGTATAACCAAATGATAATTGACGGAATTGTTAAATCAAATAAATTGGGACACGAGATTGAGCTTGAAGTCCCCGAAATTTAGTTAAGGAGGAATAAATTATGAAAAAGTTTAAAGTAGGTATTCAGTTATATTCGATTCGCGATGAGATGGAAAAGGATATGGACGCGACCTTAAAGGCAGTTAAAGAAATGGGCTATGACTGCGTTGAGTTTGCGGGATTTTTCGATAAAACAGCAGAGGAAGTCAAGGCGATGCTTGACAAATATGACCTTGAGGCAATCTCTGTTCACCAGGGTGCAGACCCGTGGCTTGAAAAGGGTCAGAAAGCAATTGACTATTTAAAGGAAATCGGCGTAAAATACTGTGCCATTCCGTGGTATGACGGCGAAAAGCTTAAGGACCCCGCAGAGTTTGAAAAGGCAATGAAAATCTTTACCGACTTCGGTAAGGCACTTAAAGAGAACGGAATCGGGCTTCTTTATCACAATCACGACTTTGAATTTACAAAAGTTGACGGCGAGTATGTCTATGACAAAATCTTCAAAGCTGTTCCGTCAGATATATTAAGACCCGAGATGGACGTATGCTGGATTCACTATGCGGGAATCAACCCGTGCGAGTATATCGAAAAGTATGACGGAATGAAGCTTCTTCACCTTAAAGACTTTACCTGCAAAAAGCTCGGCGGCGGCCCTGTTTATGCATTAATCGGCGACAACAGCGATGAGGCAAAGCCCGCAAGTAAAGAGGACAACGGCTTTGAATTCCGCCCGGTCGGCTATGGAATCCAAAACTTTAAAGAAATTCTTGAATCAGCCGAAAAGGCGGGCATCGACTATATAATAGTGGAGCAGGACGGTCACCCCGAGCGTTCGTCAATGGAGGACGCAAAGCTGAGCCGCGAGTATCTTAAAACTTTAGGCATTTAAGGAGGAAGCAATTATGAAATTGTGTGTTATGAATCCGGTTCTTAACAGCTATAAGCTTGAGGACGCGTTAAAGTATCTGCACAGCCTCGGCGTGCAGGCAATGGAGGTAGGCGCGGGCGGCTTTCCCGGGGACGCCCATTTAAAGCCCGAAGAAATCATCGGCAAGCCCGATAAGGCAAAGGAATATAAAGAGCTTTTCGCCAAGTACGATATAGAGATTTCGGCGATAAGCTGTCACGGAAACCCTCTGCACCCTCAGAAAGAGATAGCGGAAAACTTTCATAATCAGTTTAAGAATGCAATTCTTGCAGCTGAGGAGCTTGGAGTTAAAACGATAATCGGCTTTGCGGGCTGCCCCGGCGACTGTGAGACTTCAAAGTACCCCAACTGGGTTACCTGCCCGTGGCCGGATGACTTCGGCACAATTTTAAAGTGGCAATGGGAAGAGAAGGTTATTCCGTACTGGAAGGATATGGCGAAGTTTGCAAAGGAACACGGAATAGAAAAGATTGCGTTTGAAATGCATCCGGGATTTGTAGTGTATAACCCCGAGACGCTGCTTAAATTACGCGCGGCGGTAGGCGATATAATCGGCGCGAACTTTGACCCGAGCCATCTCTTCTGGCAGGGAATAAATCCGACCTCGGCAATCAAGGCGTTAAAGGGTGCGATTTATCACTTCCACGCAAAGGATACGCTTATCGACGAGCGCAACTGCGGCGTGAACGGAGTTCTTGACACAAAGCCTTATGACGACATATTGAACCGTTCGTGGGTTTTCCGCACCGTTGGCTACGGACACGGAAAGGAATGCTGGAACGATATGATAAGTATGCTTAAGGCGACGGGTTATGATGGTGCAATCAGCATAGAACACGAAGACGGACTTATGTCACCGAACGAGGGTCTTGAAAAGGCGATTGCATTCTTAAAAGAAGTGCTTATATATGAAAACCCCGGAGATATGTGGTGGATATAAAAGTGAGGTAAGACAAATGAAGGTATATACAGCGGGAATAATCGGCTATGGCGGAATGGCAGGCAACCACGAAAAGGTTATGCGCGTCGATTACGACAGAATGAAGCTTAAAGGAATTTTCGATATAAACGCGCATCGCTGTGATGTTGCACGAGAGCAAGGGTATTATGTTTATTCATCAAAAGAGGAAATGTTAAACGACCCCGATATAGATGTTGTGATAATAGCGGCGACAAATGACGCGCACAAACAGCTTGCAATCGATGCGCTGAATGCGGGCAAGAATGTCCTTTGTGAGAAGCCCGTTACGATGTCATCGGCAGACTTAGAGGATTTGATTGAGCTTGCAAAGCACAGCAAAGGAGTCTTTACAGTTGACCAGAACAGAAGAACAAACAAGGATTTTGTTGCGATGAGACGCGGTATCGAGTCGGGAAGAATCGGCAAGCCGTATGTGATAGAGTCGCGCGTCGAAGGCTCGCGCGGGATGCCCGCGGGCTGGAGAACCGAGAAAAAGCTCGGCGGCGGAATGATGCTTGACTGGGGAGTTCATCTGATAGACCAGATTATGTATATGGTTGACGAAAGGGTAGCGTCGGTATATTGCAAAATGTTTAAGGTTCACTATGACGAGGTAGAGGATAACTTCCGTATGATAATGACGTTTGAGAGCGGACTTACCGCTCAAATCGAAGTGGGAACAAACAACTATGTCAAGCACCCGAGGTGGTATGTGCTCGGCGATGAGGGGACTCTTGTGATAAATGATTGGGATTGCCAAGGCGAGATTGTGCGCTGTCTTGACAAAGAGAATATTTGGGGCGAGGAAATCGCCGTGAACAAGGCGGGACCCACCAAGACAATGGCTTCGCGAAGCCCCGAGACGGTTCAGACATTCAAAATTTCCGCGCCCGAGGATGTGACGGATAACCTTACTGTTGTATATAATCAGCTTCTTGACGCGATAGAGGGCAAGGCAGAACTTACGATTAAGCCCGAGCAGGCTCTCAGAGTTATGAAGGTTATGGAGGCGGCATTTGAATCCGCCGAAATCGGAAATGCTGTTAAAGTAAATATATAAAGACTTTTATATCAGATAATTGAAAATGCGCAGTTAGGGGGCAGCCGAAAATATCGGCTGCCCCCTATATAATACATATAGATTAAAATCCGTCTCTGTGATATGCACCCGGCGACATATGCATCATTTTCTTAAATGTATACGAAAAGTATTCAACCGAGCTGTACCCCGATTCAAACGCAACTTCTTTAATCGTTAAGTCGCTTGTCAGAAGAAGCTTGCACGCATATTTAAGCCTGATATTATTCAGATATTCGTTAAAAGAGGTTTTTAAGTATTTTTTAAAAAGGCTTCCGAGGTAGTTCACAGATACCGAGAGTTCTTTTGCAAGTTCACCAAGCGTCAGCTTTTCCCTGAAGTTTGTATTGACATACACAACCGCCTGCTGAATCAGCTGAGGCACGTTCTCGTCTTCCGTATCGGACGAGCTTCGTATAAGCGAAACAACCAGCTCTGAAATTATGCTTGATTTTATTATATCCGTATATATTTGCGGATTTGAAGTCTCTTTATCCAAAACTTTTATTTTTGAAATTATTTCATTTATCTCGCTTTCTTTATAATTATGATTTATGCACAGCTTGTCTACGGCTATGCAAAGAAAGATGACATCTTGGTATGCATATCCACATCGGGAAATTCCAAAAACGTAGTTTATGCGGCAAAAACCGCTAAAATGCTTGGAGTGAAAACAATTGCGCTGACAGGCAAAAACGAAAGCGCGCTTTCCGACATCTGCGATGTGACGATTCGCGTGCCCGAAACGGAAACGTATAAGGTTCAAGAGCTTCACCTTCCGGTTTATCATTATCTGTGTGCAGAGGTTGAAGCAAAATTCTTTAAATAAGCAAATAAAATACAGGAGGTAAATATATTATGAAAATTTTTATTGGCACAGAAGCAAATGGTGTACCGATTTAAAGTATATAAGAAAAAGTATATGAATATTCATTATTGCAGCAAGCGATATTCGGCAGGCGTCATTCCTGTGTATTTTTTGAATAAATGCGTGAAATAACTGTGGCTTTCATATCCCGCACAGATTGATATTTCACCTATTGAATAACTTGTGTTTTTTAATAATTCTTTTGCCTTTTGAATTTTAACACGGTTAACATATTCAAAAGGACGGTAACCCGTATATTCTTTAAATATACGGCAAAAATGTTCTTTTGATATATTAAACTCATCGGCTATATTGGATAAATTTATATTATTGTTTTCGCTTAAGTAATGCATCGCCCGAGTCATCATATGTGCTCTGTTTTGAGACTTCTTTTTGGGATTTGAAAGCTGTTCCGTAAGTGAAAGAAGAAATGAATACAAGGCGATGCTGCTTTCTTTATATAAATCGGGATTTTGTCTGAGACTGTATAATTTACGGTAGTGTTCGGCAAAATCAAAGGAATCCGGGATAAAATGAACAGACGACTCTGATTTAAGAAATTTGTCTATGCCAAATCCGTTAAATGTTATGTACAGTGTTTCCCACTTGCTTGTGCTGTGATACTCGTGCGGGGTGTTCGGAGACAGATATATAAGGTTGTTTTTGCGTATATTATAAG
>USLC01000039.1 GCA_900555375.1 uncultured Eubacteriales bacterium | reverse complement strand
GCCGACGGATCCGTTCGTCTACTGCCCGGGAGTCAATTACCTTGCTGTCATGATAGCCACAGAACGGACATTTCATTATGATTCCTCCATCCAAAGAGCGGAAATTCTTTGTTTCCGGAAACAGTATACCAGCATGGTGGCGAAAAAACAAGAAAAAAACGACAACGAAACCATAAGCCTTTTAAAGGGAGCGGACCGTGTCCGCAAGCGCCCGGCTGTTATATTCGGCTCCGACGGCATCGAGGGCTGTCGGCAGGCCGTTTTTGAAATACTGACCAACAGTATTGACGAGGCAAGAGAGGGCTACGGCAAAAAAATTACCGTTACAAAGTTCCTTGACGGCAGCATAGAAGTTGCCGATATGGGCAGGGGCATACCTGTTGATTTTAACAATAAAGAAAATCGCTACAACTGGGAGCTTGTTTTCTGCGAACTTTATGCCGGCGGCAAGTATAAAAACAATTCGGGCGGAAATTATGAGTATTCTCTGGGACTTAACGGCCTCGGCGCTTGTGCAACGCAGTATAGCTCTGAATATATGGATGTAGAGGTTCTGCGCGACGGCTGTAAGTTTAATCTGCATTTTGAAAACGGTGAAAATGTCGGAGGGCTTAAAAAAACCGAGTTTAAGTATAAGCACACGGGAACCAAAATACGCTGGAAGCCCGATTTAAAGGTGTTTACCGATATTGATATTCCGGTTGAAAATTATATGAGTACGCTGAAGCGTCAGGCTGTCGTTAACTCGGGCATAAAGTTTGTGTTTAAAATCGAAACCGAGCGCGATAAATTTGAAAAACACGAATTTTACTATGAAAACGGCATTGTGGACTATGTAAAAGAGCTTGCCGACGGCAAAGAGCTTACGGCGGTTCATTATATAGAAGCCGAACGCCGCGGCAGAGACCGCGCCGACCTGGAAGAGTATAAAGTAAAAATGAGCTTTGCATTTTGCTTCTGCAATGAGAATCATATGCTTGAGTATTATCATAACTCAAGCTTTTTAGAGCACGGCGGCGCGCCCGACAAGGCTGTAAGAAACGCATTTGTTTATGCCATCGACCAATATCTTAAGCAAAACGGTAAGTATAATAAGAATGAAAAGAAGATTCAGTTCGACGATGTGGCAGACAGTCTTTTGCTTGTCAGCAACTCTCTTTCGACTATGACAAGTTACGAAAATCAGACTAAAAAAGCCATCACAAATAAGTTTATTCAAGATTCGATGACTGAGTTTTTGCGCGAACAGCTCGGAATCTATTTTATCGAGAATAAGATGGATGCGGACAAGCTTTGCGGTCAGGTGCTGATAAACAAAAGAAGCCGCGAGTCCGCCGAAAAGACGCGTATTAACGTAAAGAAAAAGCTTGGCGGAAGTCTTGATATTACCAATCGCGTTAAAAAGTTTGTTGATTGCCGCAGCCGCGATGCAAGCCGCAGAGAGGTTTATATAGTAGAGGGTGACTCTGCTCTCGGCGCGTGCAAGCTTGGGCGTGACGGAGAGTTTCAGGCAATTATGCCTATCCGCGGCAAGATTTTAAACTGTCTTAAAGCGGAATATGATAAGATTTTTAAAAGCGACGTAATTGTTGACCTTATGAAGGTTCTGGGCTGCGGAGTTGAGATAACAACCAAGCACAACAAAGACTTAAATTCGTTTGATATAAATAATCTGCGCTGGAACAAAATTATAATATGTACGGATGCCGATGTTGACGGATATCAGATTCGCACGCTTGTGCTTACAATGATTTACAGGCTGACTCCGAGTCTTATAGACAAAGGCTATGTCTATATTGCGGAATCCCCGCTTTATGAAATCTCGTACAAGGATAAAAGCTATTTTGCGTTTGATGAAAATGAGAAGACGGAAATACTGAAAAAGCTTGAGGGAAAGCGTTATACGATTCAGCGAAGCAAGGGTCTTGGCGAAAATCAGCCCGATATGATGTGGGAGACAACGATGAATCCCGAAACACGGCGGCTGATAAGGGTTATGCCCGATGACGTTGTTAAAACACAGCAAATGTTTGACTTGCTTCTCGGTGATAATCTTGCCGGCAGAAAAGAACATATTGCAAACTTCGGATATAACTTTTTAGACCTTACCGATGTTTCATAATAAAAGACAAGGAGAAGTTTTCAATGGCTAAAAAACCGATTATTGAAAATCAGATAATAACCGAAACGCTTGAAAGCAATTATATGCCCTATGCGATGAGTGTTATCATATCCCGTGCGATACCTGAGATAGACGGATTTAAACCGTCGCACAGGAAGCTTCTTTACACTATGTATAAGATGGGTCTGCTTACGGGTAACCGAACAAAATCCGCAAATGTTGTGGGACAGACGATGAAGCTTAATCCTCACGGCGATCAGGCAATATATGAAACGATGGTTCGGCTTACCGAGGGTAACGGCTCTCTGCTTGCACCGCTGGTGGATTCAAAAGGTAACTTCGGCCGTCAGTACTCGCGCGATATGGCTTACGCTGCGTCGCGTTATACCGAGGTCAGACTTGCAAAAATATGCTCTGAAATATTCAGGGATATGGATAAAAACACAATCGACTTTGTCGATAACTATGACGGAACGCTTAAGGAACCGACGCTTTTGCCGACGACCTTCCCCAATATACTTGCAAACCCCAATCAGGGTATAGCGGTAGGTATGGCGTCTAATATTTGCAGTTTTAACCTGCGCGAGCTGTGCGAGGCAACAATTGCGGTTATGAAAGATGAAAATGCGGATTTAAGCGAGATTATGCCCGCGCCCGACTTTCCCGGCGGAGGCGAGCTTTTGCTTGACCGCAAAGAGATGAATGAAATCTACAAGACAGGCAGGGGAAGTTTTAAGGTTCGCGCAAAGTACAAATACGATAAAAAGAATAATTGTATTGAAATCAGCGAAATTCCCTATACGGCTTCGGTTGAGGCGATTATAGAAAAAATTGTAGAACTGGTTAAGAGCGGTAAAATCCGCGAGGTTTCGGACATACGCGACGAGACCGACTTGCACGGTCTTAAGCTTACCATTGACTTAAAGAGAGGAACCGACCCCGAAAAGCTTATGGCAAAGCTGTTTAAATCAACTCAGCTTGAGGACAGTTTCGGCTGCAATTTTAATATTTTGGTTGAGGGCTCGCCTATGGTTCTGGGTGTTAACGATATTCTTTGCGAATGGCTGCGCTTTCGCCGAAGTTGCGTAACAAGAGGAATGCAGTACGATATCGAAAAGAAAAGCGATAAGCTTAACCTTCTTGAGGGTCTTGAGAAAATTCTTTTGGATATAGATAAGGCGATAAGAATTGTTCGCGAGACGGAAGAAGACGCGATGGTTGTTCCGAATCTTATGGAAGGCTTCGGTATTTCAGAGGTTCAGGCTGAATTTGTGGCAGAAATTAAGCTGAGAAATTTAAATAAGGAATATATCTTAAAAAAGACAGCTGAAATCGAATCTCTCAAAGCCGAAATCGAAGAGTTAAAGGCAACCGTTTCAAGCAAGGCAAAAATCAATAAAATTATAGAAAAACAGCTTAAAGAAGTAAGCAAAAAGTTTGGCACTGACAGAAAAACATCAATAATTTCGGCAGAAGACGCGGTAATAGATATCGAACCCGACGAGCTTGTGCCTGATTTTGCGGTAAAGCTTTTCAGAACAAGAGAGGGATATATCAAAAAGATTTCACTTGTTGCGCTGCGTACAAGCGGCGAGCAGAAGCTTAAAGATGATGATGTAATAATAGAAGAAATCGAGACTTCAAACCGTGCCGAGGTTATCTTCTACGGCGGGGGAAGCGCCTATAAGATTAAGGTGTCCGATATCCCTGACGGAAAGGCGAGTCAGCTTGGCGAGTATATACCAAACCTTGTCGGGATGGAAGAAAAGTCGGATATAATAGGAATGGTGCCGGCGGGGGACTACAGCGGAAATCTGCTTTTTGTTTTTGAGAACGGAAAGTGCGCAAAGGTACCGCTTTCGGCATATGCCACAAAATCCAACCGCCGCCGTCTTACCGGGGCGTACAATGCAAAGTCTGCCGCGATTACTATGTTTTATCTGCCGGAGGACATGGATATTGTTATGCTGAGCAGCGCCGAAAAGGCTCTGTGCGTAAATACAGAGAAGATACCGCTTAAGACAACAAGAACAACCCAAGGTATAGGCGTTATGACACTTCGGCGCAACGCGGTTATAAAGGCGGCATACCGCGCCGAAAACAGCGGCTTTGCCGACCCGAAGAGGTACAGACCGCGGAACATTCCCGCGGCAGGCTCTGCCGTAAAGGATGAGGATAAGGGAATAGAGCAATTATCGCTGTTTTAATAATTTGGCAAACTGCATAATAATTTTCAACAAAATTTATACAAAAAATTAATAAATTATACTTGAAGTTTTATGCGTTATGTTGTATAATGGGAGTGTAAGAAATACAAAATAAGTATTTCAACATATCCACAGATGACAGGAGGCATAAGTATGAAGTACAAAATTTTATGTAAACAGGTTGAATTGGCAGATTCCAGCAAGGAAAAGATAATCGCAAAAGTAAACAAGCTTGATAAATTCTTTACTGCTGACGACGAGTGCAAGATTCAGGTGTCAGAGCAGAAAGAGCATATGGTTGTTGAAATTACCTTTATGTATAAGGGATTTCTTATCCGTTCGGAGGCAAGAAACAGAGATTTGCTTGCGGCTGTAGATATTTGCTTATCGAATATAGACAGACAGATAAGAAAGAACAAAACAAAGCTGGCACGCAGACTGCGTGACGATGCACTTGAAAATTACAGCGTTGACCTGCCGGGAGGCGGCGCGGCTGACGCAAATGACAATAAAGATGAATTTAAAATCATAAAAGTTAAAAAGCTTTCGGCAAAGCCGATGATGGTTGAAGAGGCGATACTTCAGATGAATATGTTAGGGCACGACTTCTTTGTATTTAATGACCCCGACACGATGAATACAAATATTGTGTATCGCAGAAAAGACGGAAATTACGCTTTGATAGAAGAAGAGTAAGAGTATTAAAGGCACCGCCCGGCACTGTCGGGCGGTGCTTTTTTTATTGACTTTATAAAGTGTGTTTGATATAATATTTATATGATAATAAATACAGAGGGGTATACATATTATGAAAGCAAATCAAAAGGGGATTTTTATTGCCTTTGAGGGAATCGACGGCTCGGGCAAAAGTACGCAGATAAAAAAACTTACCGGGCGTTTGGCAGGGCTTGGAATAAGGTGCTATGAAAC
This sequence comes from uncultured Eubacteriales bacterium, assembly GCA_900555375.1. Taxonomy (GTDB): domain Bacteria; phylum Bacillota; class Clostridia; order Monoglobales; family Monoglobaceae; genus UMGS1820. The sequence goes on along the minus strand of USLC01000039.1, from coordinate 1,780 downwards.
GCGTGAGCCTACCGATTCGCCTATCGGGTCTTTGGTTCATCAGATTATGACGGGAAGAATTAAAGCGGACAATAGGGTAATAGCAAGTTTGTTTGCAGCGGACAGAGCCGACCACCTGTTAAATGATACGGACGGAATTTGCAATCAGATAGAAGACGGGGTAACGGTAGTGACCGACAGGTACTACTTTTCTTCGTATGCATATCACAGCGTGGATATGGATATGGACAGAGTTATCGCTATGAACAGCGTAAGCTCTGAGGTGCTTAAACCAACCGTAACGGTTTTTTTGGACGTTCCTGTGGCGCTTGCGCTTGAAAGAATTGCAAAAAATCGGTTTCATACCGAGCTTTTTGAAAAGGAAGAGCGGCTTACAAAGGTGAGAGAGAACTATTTTAAAGCATTTGATAAGTTAAAAGATAGCGAAAATGTTGTTGTTATCGATGCCGATGCTGACGAGGAAACGGTTGCAGAAAGAATCTGGAATGCAATATCTGAATTGTTTTAATAAAATCATCCAAAAGCAATCAGGCTTTTGGATGATTTTATTACAGACCGAATATTAACCAAAGCAATGCCCCGAAAGTCTTGATGTTTCGGTATAGCCTTTATTTTTATGCGCAAGCATCCAGTTAAACAAATCGGGTTCGGCGTATGCGCCGTTCCAGCTGTCGTGAAAGCAGTTTTCGTAGACAGTAAGTTTTGCTTCACCGCCGCAGGCGTTGACAGCGTCAACCATTTTTTCGCTTTCGCGGCACAAAACACAACTGTCATCCCTGCCGTGAAATGCCCATACACCGATATTTTTAAGTCTGGGGGCGTTCCAATACATACCTCCGCCGCAGATGGGAACAATAGCGGCAAAAATTTCCGGCATAGACATCGCAATTTGCCAAACACCGTATCCGCCCATACTTGCACCTATGGCGTATATGCGGCTTGCATCGGCAAGGGGGTCATTTGCCTCGGCGAGAACAAGCTCTTTCAGCTCTTGAAATATGTCAAACCACGTGTCGGCACCGCATTGAGGGGCAATAATTATAAACGGAACATCGTCACGGCTGCCCATTGCCTCAAAAAACGGATTTGTCTCTACCTTGCTTATATCATCTCCGCGTGAGCCTGCACCGTGCAGAAAAAGCAGAACAGGGTATTTGGTCTCCTGTTGCAGGCTATCAGGCACGGTTTTTATGTATTTTATGCTTTTGTACTCTTTGTATTTTGCGGAAATACCGCTCTTTTTTAAATAGTTCATAGTCAGTCTCCTTATCCGTCTTATATCGGCGTAAATTATAATAAATTTATATTGATATTTTAGTCCAATCCGTATTTAAGCTTTATCCTATCAAGCTTTTCTGTCATCGGCTTTTCTAAAAACCACAGAAAAAACGCCGTTGATAAAGAGTGAATTAAATCAAACGGAAGCCCCGTGATATATGCCGAGACAATCATTTCTTTGCTTGGGGCATCGGTCATCATAAGCACGGACGCGGGATTCATAATTCCTCCGTATATTATAAAAGTTGCCAAAAAACCAAATATCGCAAACGATGCCCTTGTCTTGCCGAAGACTTTCAGTTTAAACAGCGTTCCCGCGATAAACCCTATCATTCCGAAGGCGAACATCTGCCAGGGCGTCCACGGACCTTGCCCAAAAAAGAAGTTAGAGACAAACGCTCCTGCCGCGCCGACCAAAAAGCCTGCTTCGCCGCCGAAGCATACACCTGTAATTATAACAATGGCGGCGACGGGCTTAAACTGCGGCAGCATGAAAAAAGCG